>CAZCVM010000423.1:0-2916 GCA_964501965.1 uncultured Leptospiraceae bacterium
ACCCGCGCTGGAATCATGCTCCCAGAGAGAAACGTTCAAGCAATCATGGTCGTTCCGCGCGGCTTCGCCATCCTCGGTGACGAATTCGGTGCGAAAATGCGCACCACATGACTCGTTGCGCTCGAGGGCGTCGCGACACATGAGCTCACCAAGCTCAATGAAGTCTTCGACCCGAAGTGCGCGCTCGAGCTCCGGATTCATCGTATCGGCTCGGCCCGTGACACAAAGCTCCGTGGCAAACTCCTCCCTCAGCCCGCGAATCGCATCGAGGGCCGAACGCAGGCCATCTGCGTGACGGACCATTCCGCAAGCATCCCAGAGGATCTTACCCAAGTGTCGATGAAACTCCTTTGCGCCGGTCTTGCCCCGGCATGCAACGAGGCGTGCCGTGCGGTCTTCGATTTCATCAGCAGACTCGTCGAAGATCGGCTCGTTCGTCGAAAGCTCGCCTGAGATTCGCGCTTCCGCGAGATAGTCACCGAGTGTCAGAGGAAGTATAAAGTAGCCATCGACGCATGCTTGGAGCAAAGAATTTGCGCCCAGGCGATTTGCCCCGTGATCAGCAAAATTGCATTCACCGATCGCAAATAGTCCAGGTACGGTAGTCATCAAGTGGTAGTCGACCCAAAGGCCACCCATGGTGCAGTGGTCAGCTGGGTAGATGCACATGGGTTTCGTGCACGGCTCGTCGCCAGTGATAGTCTGGTACATGTCAAAGAGGTTGCCGTAGCGCGAACGAATGACGTCCCGACCGTCCCGTGCGAGCGCATCCGAAAAATCGAGGTAGACGCCAAGACCGTTTGGCCCCACGCCATGGCCCGCATCGCACACCTCTTTCGCAGCACGGGAGGAGAGGTCTCTCGGCGCGAGGTTGCCATAGCTCGGGTACTTGCGCTCCAGATAGTAGTCGCGTTCATGCTCCGGGATCTCGTGCGCTGGGCGTGTATCGCCTCGGCTCGTTGGCACCCAAATTCGCCCATCGTTGCGAAGCGATTCAGACATCAGCGTGAGTTTCGATTGGTGCTCGCCGTGGGGTGGAATGCAGGTCGGATGAATCTGAACAAAACTCGGGTTTGCAAAGCCTGCCCCCCGGAGGTGAGAGCGCCAGGCGGCAGTTGCGTTGGATCCGAGCGCGAGCGTGGATAGGTAGAAGACGGTTCCGTAGCCACCGGTGGCGAGGACGACGGCATCGCCCGCGTAGCGTTCGAGATCGCCGGTGACTGAATTGCGCACGATCACCCCGCGTGCGCGACCGTCCAAAACGATGAGGTCGAGCATCTCTCGCCGTGGCAGCATCTTGACTCGCCCCGCCGCCACCTGGCGCTCCAGGGCTTGATAGGCCCCGAGAAGAAGCTGCTGCCCGGTCTGCCCGCGGGCGTAGAAGGTGCGCTTCACCTGTACGCCGCCAAAAGAGCGGTTCGCCAAACTTCCGCCGTATTCACGAGCAAAGGGTACGCCTTGGGCGATCGCCTGCTCGATGATTCCCATGGACAGCTCCGCGAGGCGATAAACATTAGCCTCCCGCGCGCGGTAATCGCCGCCTTTGAGCGTATCGTGGAAGAGGCGATATACGCTGTCGCCGTCGTTTTGATAGTTCTTCGCGGCATTCACTCCGCCCTGCGCGGCAATGGAGTGAGCGCGACGGGGTGAGTCCTGGAAGCAGAAGCACGTCACGCTATAGCCGAGTTCAGCGAGTGTTGCGGCGGCCGAAGCACCGGCAAGCCCCGAGCCTACTACCAAAACTTGGTGCTTCCGTTTGTTGGCGGGGCTGACGAGACGAACATTCGACTGGAACGCTCGCCATTTCTCTTCGATGGGGCCAGAAGGCACCCGGGGGTCGTAGGGAAACCGTTCCGGTAGGCGGTTCATCTGCGGTCGCTCTCGCTCATCCGGTGACTCCGAGTCCCGATGAAATCGCGTTGATGGTTCGCAACAGGGGCGGAATCAATGCTTCGGTCTCGTTCCCCGTACTTTTTCGCCAGCGCTCGAGAAGCACGAGCTGACGAAAATGAAGCGGTTCGAGCGCTTCGTGGCGCAGCGCGATGATGCGTTGAATATTCGGGCGTTTCACCGCCAACGGGCCTTCGTAAATCGCCTCGAGGCACTCTCGGGTCTTTTCGTACTCCCGGGAAATCCGGTCGAAGAGGGCGCCACTCTCTGGCACATCCTTAGCTAAAGCCGCATAACGTTCCATAAGTGAAGGCGAAGCTGTAGCAAAAGCCGTAGCCGCATTGCTGATGAGATAGTGGACGGGGGCCCACCGGTGAGCCTCGCTCTTCGCTCGGCAGAGCGCCGCGAATCGCTCGGGGTTCTCACTGCGGAGCGCGTCGAGGGCGGTTCCAAGCCCATACCACCCGGGAAGAACGAACCGCGCTTGATTCCAGGCGAAGACCCAAGGAATCGCCCGCAGGTTTTCGAGTTTTCGCTCTCCCGGGCGGCGTGCCGGCCGGGAGCCGATTCGGCTCGCCTCGATCGCATCGATCGGCGTCGCGCGCTCAAAAAAGGCGACGAAGCCCGGATGCTTCAGGAGCTCCTCGTAGGCTTTGCGACTGCGGTCGGCGAGGTCATCCATGAGAGCGATGAGTTCGGGCGGATCGCCCGAGTTGTGCGCGTCGAGCACTTCGCGGGCTAGGGCGCTGGCGGTCAGAAGCTCGAGCTGGTGGGCCGCGGTGGAAGGATTTGCGTACTTTTGCCGGATGGTTTCACCCTGTTCGGTGACCCGAAGGGTGCTGGCGAGCGTCCCCGGTGGCAACGCCCGGACAAAACGGTGAGTCGGCCCAGCTCCGCGACCAATGGTGCCGCCGCGACCGTGAAAGTATCGAATGCGTATGCCGTGTCGCTCGCCTACTTCGGAGATGGCCTTCTGGCATCGATTCAAACTCCACATGCTGGCGACGATGCCCCCGTCCTTGCTGC
>CAZCVM010000424.1:0-2916 GCA_964501965.1 uncultured Leptospiraceae bacterium
TGGTTCAGGCCATCGTAGGTTTTTTTGGGCGCTATTTGCTCGACCGAACCGGAGAGCGCATAGTTACCGACCTTCGCACCAAGCTATATGAACATCTCCATCGGTTAGACCTGAAGTACTTCACCAATCAGCGTCTAGGCGATATTACCAGCAGGCTAACCAACGATGTGGCTTCTATCCGAAATACCATTACCGAAACAAGTGTAGAGTTGATCACTCAATCTCTGAATTTGCTTGGTTCCATTGCCCTGATGGTTATGCTCAACTGGCGCCTGAGCCTAATGATTTTTGCGGTTGTTCCGCTGGTCAGCCTGGCAAGCCGCTACTACGGGCAGAAGATTCGGTCGCTTTCCAGGAAAGTTCAGGATAGGCTGGCGGACACCACGGCCATGGCAGAAGAGGTTTTATCGGCCATCAGAGAGGTTAAGTCGAATGCGCGGGAACAGTGGGAGACGGCACGATACGATGAAGCGTCTGAAGAACTTTTTGATACTGCGAAACACCGTGTCTTGCTGAGTTCTTTGTTCTGGACCAGCATGGGCTTCATATTCTTTTTCATCATTGTACTGGTTTTTTGGTTTGGTGGAAGAGAAGTGCTGGCAGATCGGTTGAGCGCTGGCGACCTGGTGGCGTTTATATTTTATGCCTTCGGAATTGCACGGTCGGTTGGTGGAATGTCCAGGATTTACACCTCCGTAAACACCGCCGTTGGAGCCAGCGGGCGCATTTTTGAGATGATGGATACTGTTCCTGAGATTGAAGATGCCCCAAATGCCAGACCTGTTTCTAATGTGAAAGGACAGTTGAACTTTGAACACGTTAGTTTTGCATATGAGGAAACCCCAGTTCTTAAGGATCTCAATTTTGTTATCGAAGCTGGAAAAACACTTGCACTCGTTGGCCCCAGTGGCGCCGGAAAAACAACACTTGTCAACCTCATTCCCAGGTTCTTTGATCCAACCGAGGGTGCCATCTTTTTGGATGGTACTGATCTTCGCATAATTAGTCAGACTTCTCTTAGGGCTCAAATTGCACTTGTTCCTCAAGATGTTCACCTTTTCGGGTCTAGTATCGCCGAAAACATACAATATGGCCTTGAAGGTGCAAGCGAAGAGCAGATACTGGAAGCCGCGGAGAAGGCAAATGCCCTGGAATTTATTGAGCGGTTACCCGATGGCATTCACACCACAGTTGGTGAAAGAGGGGTTAAACTCAGCGGTGGACAAAGGCAAAGAGTAGCCATTGCCCGGGCTATTCTTAAAAATCCACCGGTTTTGTTGTTAGATGAAGCAACGTCGGCTCTCGACTCTCAGTCGGAGGCACTTGTTCAAGAGGCATTGGAAACTGTGATGAAGAACAGAACCACCGTCGTAATTGCTCATCGCTTATCTACCATACGAAATGCGCATCGAATTTTAGTATTGGATCATGGCAAGGTTATTCAAGACGGAAACCATGAAAGCCTGATGCAGGAAGGTGGATTGTATCGTCATTTGTACGATCTTCAATTTAGAGACGAACTAAGCGAAACCAATTTATGAGCTCACAACAAACTGTAGCACTTATCACCGGCAGCAACAGGGGAATCGGGCTTGGATTGGTAGAGGAGGCCATAGTCCGCGGGTACCGTGTGATTGCTACCTGCCGAAACCCAGATAGAGCAGAATAGCTGAATCGACTTTCGTTAAACAACCCAAAAAGCATACTAGTCGCAAAGTTGGATGTAAGCAGCGATACATCCATTGATGACCTAAGACGCCGACTCCAGTTAAACGGGAATCATATCGATGTGATTATCAACAATGCGGGTGTATATGAAAAGTCGGAGCATCTGGGAAGCATAAATCGAGAATCACTTAGAGACGTGTTTAACCTGAATACCATTTCCCCTCTTATGTTGATTCAGGCGTTACTACCTCTGGTAAACCAAGGCGGAAAAATTGTGAATGTGTCGTCGCAAATGGGGTCCCTTTCTATGTTGTCGCCCGGCAGTTATTCGTATCGGGCCAGCAAGGCTGCCATGAATATGCTCACCAAGGTACTGGCGGAAGACCTCAAACCGAGAAACATATATGTGTGTGCCTTGCATCCGGGATGGGTACAAACTGATATGGGGGGACGAAATGCCCTTGTGAGTGTTGCAGAATCGAGCCGCGGTATATGGGATGTAATAAGAAAGCTAGACAGGTCTCAGACCGGAAGTTTCTTAACCTGGAAGGGAACAGAACATCCCTGGTAGCTATTCTTCGGCTTCCAGCTCCAGTTTCTGCCGATATTTATCAATGGCTTTGCGCAAAGACTTCAACTCAACTTCAGCCTTTTTTGCGCTATCATCAAGACTGTAACCAAGCTCGAGATAGGCCCAGATGTGCTTGATTTTCTTCACGCTGTAATAATCAAATTTTCTGGTAGTATTGGCGCGTTCGTTCAGTACTTCAACAAGGCCTTTTTCCTGCCAGTACCTTAGTTGCCGTTGGGGAACACCTGTTAGCGCTGAGACCTCACCAATTCCCAATACCAGTTCCAGAAGGAATGGAATATCGCATAGTAGCTTCTTGCGCTTTTTTTCCTTGTCCTTAGTATTCTTCTTTTTCTTTGCCATAACTGTGAAGATTGCTTTCACTGAATGTAGATATTCTTCGCAGATTCATCAAGTCATGGACATTTACTGGTTCATTAGCCAGTACCATGCGCAGATTTCCATCAATATGGCAACCCCTCCGTGAATCAAAAAACCCCCGTATACCGAGTGAGATCGTAGAGCTATTACACCGAGAATATACCCTCCAATCAAAGAGCCTAAAGCTTCAGCCATAGGTTTTGTAAAGTGAAGCATTCCGTACATCACAACCATAAACCAGACGGCTCTAATCCCAAAAACTCTCAAAAATGCAAAAACCAAAAATCCTCTGAAGA
>CAZCVM010000425.1:0-2915 GCA_964501965.1 uncultured Leptospiraceae bacterium
AACTCATGTATTTTTTGCTCTAAATCCTTGGCCAAAGCTTTGGCATGAAGCGAGGAATTGGCTGTTATGATTAAAAAATAATTCAAATACGAATGTATACCTTTCAGGTTCATTATTTGTATATTTTCTCCTTTTTTATTGTCCGCTGTGCGGGCCAAATCCACAATTTTGCTTTCTATCGCTGTACTGTTTCGTTCCAAAGTCTCCATTTATTGTGTTCCTTCTGTATTTCTTTTCTTTTGTATTCAATAGTATTTTATTTGCTATCCAAACCTAAAACAATCGTCGCTTGAGTCGGTATCGTTGTATCTGTATAATACAAAACCAATGGCACTAAATCCAATGTTTTGCTGATACGCCGCAAATTTGTTTCAAAAATCGGAATGGTATTGTGAATCAAAATAACCGTTTTCTCGATTTTGCCATGCGGAAAATTGGAAAACTGAACGACTTTCCATTTTTTTTTGGTCAAAGCATTGCGCACTTTTTTAGCTTGCCGGTATACATTGCTGGCATTCATCACTTCCAGCATTAAAAACTTTTGCTGCCTTTTTACTGGATTTTTCATCCGTTGCAGTAATATCTGATCCGTTTCATACAAATCCAAAGGCTTTTTGCGGGCTAACGCATTCCAAAACTTTTGCCGCAGTCCGTCATAAAACTCTCCACGGCGAATACCTATATACTCAGTATCCACTGAATTTTTGAACAAGGGCAACTCCATTGTCTGAATATAGGGTCCTGGACTATCAGAAAAAAATTCTAGTACACTTGCAAATTCTTCATTTGATAGATTGGAATGCGGTTTTTTTTCACCCATTTTTTGGTTGATCATCTGATAGAGTGGATTTTTGTCTTGCTTTTGCTGCAATTTCCGAAAAAAATCGGAACGGTTGTACATTAAAGTAACTGCTACATCCGTAAATCTGTTTTTGCTGTCCACAAAGTATTGATTCATGTCAACGGGCTCTTTGTTTGTAATCCCCAGTTGCTGAAACCAAAAATGAGCAAAAGACTGACCGCTCAAGTTGTAGGCACCAGCCTTCATTTTACTTGTTTTCATATTGAAAAGAGTCAGCCCGCCGCTCCAATTGATAATATTGAGCATGGCTTCCTGCAATATTTCCTGAAAAAAAACAATTTTGAAACCATAAAGCTCGTTCAACAACTCCATAGTTTTTCCGGGATTTTTTTGAAAGCTCCGGTGCAAATTTTTTTCAGAAAATTGTTCTTTTTGCATGGTCAACGGCAATGTTGGCGGTAAATGTGTCCATCCGATAAACCGATTGTTTTTCAAATGAATATGCACTAAAATATAATGCGTTGGATAAAATTTTTCTACGGAAGGACTGGTTTGCTGTACTTTTTGTGATGTCATATTCACAGCAATCAAAAATCCGCCCAAATGATCCTTGCCCAATGAAGAAGAAATTTTATTTTTAGGGCCTGATACTAAAAAGACAATGAAAAGGAAAACGACAATAAAAGCCAGTATATAAAAAAAACGTTTATCCTTGATCAATGTATGCCAATTATCCCATATTTTTTGCATTTTTTTTCCTTATCCCTATCAACGATACAATCCATTTTCCATAATAAAATTTCTCACTTGAGGATCAAGCCATTTCTGGATGTCATTGCTTTGTTGCTGAATTTTCTCGCGCAATACTGTAGAGCTTATCGGCCAAAATTGGCCGGGTATCTCATCAAATCTCTGAAGCAAATCCGGCCGCCTCGTATGTTTGATAAACATTTCCTGCCAATTTTCGGATTCATGCCGTTTGTATACCAATATTTTTACCATTGATAAAATATCCTGCCATTTTTTCCAAGTACCCAATTGAGCAGCAGAATCAGAACCCAAAATAAGAAATCTATCTTCCTGTTTGCCAAATGAATCCATGCTTAAATCAGATGGATCGAGCTTTGCCACTGACCAATGCATTTCCCGCACAATTTGCTGCCAATGGGAAACTGTTTTTTGGGTAAATGAAACTCCTTTAGCCTTTATTTCCCAATCAGATACATGTAAATGCGTACAATCTTGCACTGCCAATTGAACCATACGCAACCGATGTTCTGGAGTAACGCTTTGCGCAATAGGCGTATCTGTCATTTTATGCGGTGAAATATACGAAGGCATAAAAATAACTTCATCCACCAAATCCTCGTTCACTGCCTGCTGGCCGATACGCAGATGGCCAAGATGTATCGGATTGAATGTCCCGCCGAATATGGCTACTCGCATCATTAATACCTGATTTGCCCATGCCCCAATACCAAATATTTCTGCGTTACCAGATGCTGCAAACCCATGGGCCCGCGTACATGCAATTTTTGAGTAGATATGCCAACTTCCGCACCCAAACCAAATTGACCGCCGTCATGAAAACGCGTAGAACAATTGACAAACAAAGCAGCACTATCCACCCTATTGGTGAACTCACTAATGAGATTGTAATCATTGGACAATATGCCCTCACTATGCTGACTGCTATATTTTTGTATATGATCAATGGCCTCATTCATATCATCAACAATTTTGACATTCAGAATCAAATCCAGCCATTCTGTGGCATAATCCTCCTCTGTGGCCGGTTCTGCATTAGAATAAATATTTTGTATCCGCGCGCAGCCTTTTATTTTGACCTTGGCCTCAGATAATGCCTGCAACAATTCTTTTTTATAAGGATAATCTTGATCCAATAGCAAAGTTTCCAAAGCATTGCATGTTCCGGGCCGTTGCGCTTTGGAGTTGACAATCACTTGTGCGGTCATATCGTGTGGCGCATCAGCAGCCACATAATAATGACAAATGCCAGCGTCATGTTTGATCACTGGAATACTGCTATTTTCGGATACAGCGCGTATCAGTCCGTATCCGCCGCGCGGTACTACGATATCTATGTATTTAT
>CAZCVM010000426.1:0-2909 GCA_964501965.1 uncultured Leptospiraceae bacterium
CGGTACACTCCCTCCGTCCGGCAAAGGAACCAATATATTTTTGATCGCATCCAGGGATTCACGGTAAGAACGCAGGTAGCGGACGTTCACACTCCAACGATGGACACCGCTGTAAACATTTGTCACTTTTTTGCCACCCAAAGCTATAGAAAGAATCCTTTGCACATCCATAATCTGTAACCCGTAGGTTCCGATGGCGTGGCGGTCCAAATCATAAACAATATAATTCGCGCCTACGGCTCGCTCGCCGATCACACTACTAACTCCTTTAACGCGGGACAAGAGCCCTTCGAGCTTGCCGGTTACACGCTGCAATTTGCCCAGATCGTCGCCCATAACCTTAACACCGAGAGGGGTTTTGATGCCGGTAGAAAGCATGTCCAACCTCGTTTTGATGGGCATTGTCCATGCATTGACTAGACCAGGCAATTTTACTTTTTGGTCCAGCTCTCGTTTAATTTTTTGCAAATCGTAGCCTTCCCGCCATTCGCTTCGATCTTTGAGCAAAATTGTGGTCTCGATCATAGAGAGGGGTGCGGGATCCGTAGCGGTGTCGGCCCGACCGATCTTGCCAAAGACCAAGTCCACCTCCGGAATTTGCTTAATCAATTTGTCGGTGGTAACCAAAATATCCTTGGCCTTATCCACAGAAATCCCGGGAATCGTAGTGGGCATATATAGCAAATCCCCTTCATTAAGTGGCGGCATAAACTCACTGCCGATAGGTCGGACAATCTCCATATCTCGTTGCCCGGAAAACCAAGACAAGGGAATATTGACACCCAAAAGTGGAATCAAGCTTAATGACAGTATAACGGCACTCCCCCAGGCCACTCTTTTTTTGTGGTCCAAAGCCTTGCGCAAAAGGGGTTCGTACATACTAATCAAAAAACGACTGATCGGATGCTCGGATTCGTCCTTGATTCGACCTTTGATAAAAAACGTAATCAATACCGGCATAAAGGTTACGGTCAAAACAGCGCTAACACTCATAACAACCGTCTTGGTCATTGCGAGAGGAATAAACATCTTGCCGGATTGGGCCGGAAGGGCGAAGACCGGCAAAAAGCTTACCACCAGAATCAATATTGACCAAAAAAGTGCCGGAGCCACCTCCAAAGTAGAATCCTTGGCGGCCAGAAAATACTCTCCCTGAGACAGCTCGCCCACTTCTCGCCGCAATTTTTCCAAATGCTTGTGGGTGTTTTCGACCATGACAATGCTGGAATCAACCATGACTCCGATGGCAATGGCGATTCCGCCCAAGGACATAATATTGGCGGTATAGCCCATTAAATTAAAAAACAAAAAAGATATCAAAATGGACACAGGAAGTACAGTGATAGCCACCAAAGCCGAACGAATGTGCAACAAAAATATAATCGTGACCAAACTGACCAAAAGCAATTCTTCGCCTATTTTCCGTGTAAGATTGCTGGTCGCTTCATGAATCAACTCGGAGCGGTCATAAGTGGTCACAAATTCAACACCAGGCGGCAAAGAACGCTCGATCATATCCATTTTCTTTTTGACGCGTTCAATCACACTTGGAGCGTCTTCCCCCTTGCGCATAACCACAATGCCACCGACTACCTCGCCTTGGCCATTAAGATCGGCCAGACCCCGCCGAAGCTCAGGACCCTGGGACACATGGGCTACATCACGAAGGCGCAAGACGGCGCCCCCTTCGCTGCGGCGCAAGGGAATGGCTTCAATATCAGCGATATTTTTGAGATAGCCTTTGGCCAGGATAATGTATTCGGTCTCCGCTTGTTGAAACAAGCGGGCCCCTTTTTCCAGATTGGCTTTTTTGAGTCTTTTTTCGATCTCTATAACAGAAATATCGTATTGATAGAGCTTATATGGATCCACCTCCACTTGGAACTGCCGTCGAAACCCCCCGATAGAGGCAATCTCGCTGACGCCTTTGACCGCTGTTAGCTCATACTTGATAAAAAAATCCTGCAAATCGCGCAAATCGGCCAGGGTTTGCTCCCCTTTGCGATCCACCAAGGCATATTGATACACCCAGCCCACCGAGCTCGCATCCGGTCCCAATTGCAAAGAGACCTCCTCTGGTAACCGTCCCCGGATACTGCTCAAATACTCCAACACGCGACTGCGTGCCCAATACAAATCAGTGCCGTCCTCAAACAAAATATAGACAAAGCTAAAACCAAAAAAGGAATAACCGCGGACATTCTTGGCATAGGGCACCGAAAGCATCTTGGTGGTCAAAGGATAAGTAACTTGATCCTCGATTACCTGGGGAGGTTGCCCCGGATAATCCGCTTGGATAATCACCTGGGTATCGGAAAGATCCGGGATCGCATCTAGTTTAATATTGCGCATGGACAAAACGCCGCCCGCGAACAGGGCAAATACAAATAAGGATACAATAAATTTATTATTTAAACACCAAGTAACGATTGCTCTCATGAATCTCTCCTTTTAATGATTGTGGCCTTTCATTCGTTCCAAACTTTCTTTGAGGGAAGCCTCAGATCCTAACAAAAATTGACCGTTTGTTACGACCATTTCATTTTCTTTAAGACCCTTTTGCACATAGGCTATGCCGTCCGATTTCGCGATCACTTTTATCGGGCGTATTTCAAATGTGGCCTCATTGCCCTCCCCGCCTTTGGACACAAAGACATAATTCTTATCTCCGGAATAAACTATCGAGATTTCCGGCACCAAGATCATTTTGCGCGGAGATTTGTTTTGGGTGGTCACTTTGACATACATACCCGGTTTTAACTTTTTCTGAGCATTATATACACCGATGCGCACCTGGATATCCCGCGTTTTTGGGCGCAAATAAGGATAGATCAAATCGATTTTGCCGGTAAACTCTGTGTCGCCATAGGCTGTGGTTTCTATGTTCACCTTGGTGCCTTCTTTGATAA
>CAZCVM010000427.1:0-2908 GCA_964501965.1 uncultured Leptospiraceae bacterium
CTTTCTATTTTATTCAATTCAATCTGACCAGAGTTTTTCCAATACACTACTCTGGTTCCGGATGCAGGCTGTTTTTTTGCTAGCCGCACTCCAAATTTTTCTTTTTTTACCGGATAAATTTTATCAATAATACGCGATGGTTGATCAAACCAGGCAATACTTGTTTCCTTGATCACATTTTTATTGGTTTTTTCATACGTATGTTTAGCAATTATTGTATGATAGCCATTAATAAGCGGCATTTCCTGAATCGGACGTTGATGTTGATTATAAACTACTGATTCTGTTAAAAATCCTTTGTTCCATTTTTTTTCATACATTTTATTGTTTTTGCGTATTCTCTCATGTTTCGTTTGATTTATTTTATTAATTTTCAATTGATAAATCCACGGGCCAGTATTCGGCCTGGCATATTTTGTGATTTCTCGAATAACCTCTTCACCTTTTTCTATGTGAATTACTTTTGTCGGGCGATTTTTTTTCCCATCAAACTCTTCGATAGCCATGATTTCATCATCTTTGTAATGCTTGATTCCAGCCAATTTATCGTTCTGGTATATGTATTCATTGCGTACATGGGCATTGGTTTCCAAATTTTTATCTGTTTGCAGCAAAACCCGGCCTTTTTCGTCATATTGCCAGGTCCGCTTTTGAACGATTTTATTGTTTTGCTTATCGCGAATGATAACTTGCGCTAATCGACCCTGCTCATCCTTAATTTCTTGTTGAGTGAATTCTCTATTATTGATTTCTTTTTTTTTCTCTTTGCAGCCTGAAGTTCCTAAAGTCAATACAACGCTGCAAATACCAATCAACACCCAAAAACCTGCATTTTTTTTCATCATTCTATTTTGCCTCAAAGTAATGTTTCTTTTATAATATGTTAACCCAAAATTCAAAGGAAAGCAAGCCTTTTTTCCATTTTTTCAATAAATTCTACAAACTGCTGGATGCCATAGCCAATATTTTGAACAGGGACCTTAAAATTTTCCAATGTTTTAATCAAATTCTAACATCGCAAGGATAATATGGATATAAATTGCCATGATGGAGGCCAGATACAAGATGCCGGGTGCGAAAAAACAAACGAAAAACAATCGAAAAATTAGACCAAAGAAGAATAATCAATATCTCGAAATAGACTTAAAAATGGAAATTACCCAGTTTTTCCAAAAAAATGGTTTTTCACCAGAAAATAAAAAACAAATCAAAAAAATTCTGCAATCCAAAGACCCGCAAAGCTATATAGACCAATCCGTAAAAAGTGCTCTGCCCGGTCACATCAAAGGTAAAATCACCAAAATCTGGCTCAAACAAAATCCGTTTACATCCAAGGACATCGAATATGCCCGCAATCGGCATCCGTATTGGAAGCAAAAAAAGCAAATGAACCATCAGCAAAGGACAAAACAAAGATTTGAAGATTTCAATTTTTCTTCCGGGAAGGAAAAAAAATCCTGGTCTGCTGAAGAATTGATTGATTTTGTCGAATTGAATAGCGTCAAAACAGATCGGGAATTGGCACAGCATTTTAGTCGGTCTATTCCGTCTATCCAGGGCATCCGTCGCAGGATCAACCTGGCAAACAAAATATTGCAAAAAAGCAAAATCAAGCGAATCAACAAAAAAATGCTCCATAAATACATAGTAAAAGATGAAAAAGTACTTCGCAAAATATTGCAAGAAATGTAATCACAGCAATACCACGCCTAAAACTTCCACCTAAAACTCAAAGAACCGAAAATCAATCCAAGCCCAAGCCCGCCTGGTTCAGGTGAAAAGCTATGCGCTGTAACGCAGATTTCATCTGCCGTTTGACATTTCTTTCGGAAGTATCCACTACCAAAGCGATTTCTTTGTATTTCATCTTTTCCATATTGCGCAATATAAAAACTTCCCGTTCCATAGGCGGCAGTTTTGCAACAATATCCTCGATTTTATTTTGGATTTCCTTTATTTCAATCTTTTCAACAATCCCCAGAGACTGATCCTTGATTCCATGCATATAACCGGGTTCGCTCGGTGATTCATATCGATTGCTATTTTTTTTCAACCAATCTATACAAATATTGCGTGCTACCGCAAATAGCCAACTGGAAATACTTTCTTCATTGGGAGGTTGCGCAATCATTTGTTGGTACAAACGCAAAAATACTTCCTGGGTTAAATCTTCCGCCAAAGTTGAATTGCGAAAAAAAACCGCGATATAGTTGAAAATACGAGGACTAAATTCTTCATAGAAATCTTGAAACTTCTTTTCCAAAACAAATTCTAGTTTTTCCGTGGTTATATCTTTTTGTTTGTTTTTCTTTGAATTTGCCATGAATTGTATTCAAAATTTCATTTTATTAAAGGATGGCCGTTTGGAAAAAACCGGCCCTAGTAGGAATTTCGGAAAATTTCTCAAATTTTTTATTTTTTTACTTTATTTTTATATTTATTTGCCAATAAAGGTAACTATTGTCTCTTTTCAAAAAAATAGGAAAAAAAATGAAAAAGCACATAATAATTCTTCCAATGATTGGGGTGACATTAATCTTGATCATAAGTGGTTGCTCAAAAAATACCAAAACCGGCAATGAATACAAATATCGGGATGTTATAGACGGAATACCTGTCTATTTCAAACGCAATGAATGGTACCACGCAAAAGATAAAAAGCTTAAAGACCCCGAAAAATATCCGCAAAGACAGAAAATTGTGTCCTTTGCTAAAAAATTTATTGGCGTTTCTTACAAATATGGTGGAAATAGCCCACAGCAAGGATTTGACTGCTCAGGGTTAGTTCACTATGTTTTCAAAAAAAATGGGATTTCTTTACCTCGGACCTCTAAGGCACAGTACAAAGCTACCAACGCTGTCCACCAATACAATGCAAAACCCGGCGATTTATTGTTTTTTGATATTA
>CAZCVM010000428.1:0-2902 GCA_964501965.1 uncultured Leptospiraceae bacterium
GCGCATCGCACGCTCGATGCTGATGCGAAGAGACTCGTTATTTATCGGCTTGGTAATATAATCATAGGCGCCGGCGCGGATCGCCATGACAGCATTTTGCATGCTACCAAAGCCTGTCATGACAATCACCGGCACATCCGGAACGCTTGCGCTGATTCGCTCACAGAGTTCTAATCCGTTGCGATTCTCAAGTTGAACGTCCGTAAGCGCGATATCGACGGACCCCTCAACGACTTTCTGAAGCGCTTGATCTGGGTTCTGTGTCGCTTGCGCTTCCCAGCCCCAAGTGTCGAGGGTGTCGATCAACAGGGATGCGAGTTCTAAGTCGTCTTCGACGATTAAAAGGGATGGTTTCATATATTCTCCGTGAACGATTCCGACGTTCGATGCGGAAGCAGTTTTGTGAGAGTAGAGATCAGCTGCCGGCTATCGACGGGCTTGGTCATATGTTTTTTGAAGCCGGCGTTTGCCGCCCGGCGTTTGTCGTTAGCGCGCCCAAACGCGGTCACCGCAACGCACGGGACATTAGGCTGGTGCTTCTGGGCAAGGCGGATGAACTCGTACCCATCCATCGCCGGCATGCCGAGATCGGAGACGATCAGATCGAATGTGCGTTTTGCGCAAATCTGCGCACCCTCGAATCCAGATGCTGCGACCACGACCCTGGCACCGGCACGTGCGAGCAAACCCGTCATAATATCTCGAGAATCCGCATCGTCGTCGACGACGAGAATTCGTGTGGACTGCAGCGGTCTCTTGGATGCGACGTCGTCTGAATCAGGGCGATAGGCCCGTGACGGGAAGGACAACGTAAAACGAGCGCCACGGCCGAGACCATCGCTCTCTGCATGAATTTCGCCCCGTGGAGATTCACAAGATCTCGCGCGATCTCAAGACCGAGACCCAGGCCCCCGTGAAGCCGGTCCGGCCCCTCGCTCGCTTGCCGGAATCGCTCAAAAACGTGAGGCAACTCTTCGGCGTTTATACCGGAGCCTGTGTCGGTCACGGACACCTGCAACGCGCCATTCTTGCGATCGACGTGAAGCTCGATCCTTCCACCTTCAGGTGTGTGGCGGATCGCATTATTCAGGAGATTCTTGAACACCTGCTCCAAACGTTCCTTGTCCGCAAGGATCGAGAGCGGCCGCTGCTCGGCGAGCAATTCAAGAGAGACGCCTTTGAGCTTTGCTTTGGGCTTAAAGCTCAAACAAACACGCTCAGCCAAATCGACTAAATCGAAGTCGGATTCTTCTAAGGTGAATTGGCCATTGGAGAGCTTGGCTTCTTTCAGGAGCTGGACCCAGCCGATGATGGCATTCAGTGGCGTCCTAAGTTCATGAGAAATCGTCGCGAGAAACTGGTTCTTGGTTTCGTCCGCCCGCCGTAACTCGCGGTTGCTGTGCTGGAGCTCCGAGGCCAATGGTGCGTACCGATCGACGAGGGCGTCCCGAATCCGAAGAAGTATCTCGATGTGGACATGACTGATCGATGATAGGCTTGTGTCGAAAAATACGAGCAGGCGGTCCCCTGCAAATTCGGAGAGCTCGATCGCGAAACCAAAAGTTCCGCTCTTGCCATCGCCGAAATTCGTGGGGCCGAAGGAGACCACCTCCGAATCGTGGTTCGCTAACCATTGTTTTAGTTCTTCGAGATCATCTCGCGCGGGTAGCCGTCCTGTCGAATGGACGTCGTCGCCGAAAATCAGCTCCCAGCCCGTCGCGTTCAAATGCTTCAGTATTTCCGGTGCGACTTCATCCAGCGTACTGAGGGGAGAATGAGACTCGGAGAGCTTCTTGTGTAGAATCCGTAGCTGACGTTCCGAATCGGCTCGAAGCTGGGTTTCCGCGAGGCGAGACATCGAAGTAAGGATGCGAGAGGCGGATTGGGCTAGAAGTCTGACGGCGCCGCGTTCGGTGAGCGAGACATCGCGCGCTTCTTCATTCCACGCAACAATGTGCCCCATCGTTTGACCATGGACTTTCAATGGCGCGAGTATGAACGTCACGGCGCCGATCGCCCGAAAAATGTCTCTCAGCCTCGCCGGGCACGCGTTGTGCAACTCGAGGCGCAGTTCCACGTCGGCCTTAAGCGTTTGCGGCGTGAGGTTGGCCGCACCGACCGCGACGCTATCGCCTAAAGGGTGCTGGGTGATGAAGCCGCGAATCTCATCGTTGAGCGATGAACCGGTGGACTCATGGCCTAGCTCGACTGTCACGTAGCTCCATTGGCCGATGGAACGAACGGCTGCCTCAAGTTCCAGCGCGACGCTTTCGGGTGTGTCCACATCGGCCAGGCGAGCCAAGGCGAGGGTCAGACCTCGGTATCGTCGCTCCGCGCTAAGGCGTCTGCCGGAACGTTGCGGTAAAAACTCGAGGATGGAGTGGGTGTCTCGGTGGAATACCGCGAGCTCAAACGGTGACTTAATTCCTTCCCGGTCTCGCAAAACAACGCGCGAGACGTCATTTTTTCTCGCCGCGATCTGCTCTCGCAGCCGCCGTGCGGACGAGACCCACTCTCGAAGCGAACGTTCATGAACGCCAAAGCGTTCGCGAAAGCCAGGACTCGCTTCAAGGCAGCGCTCGTCTTGGTCTAAAACAACAAAGTCTCCCTCCGAGTCCAGTTCCATCACCTCCTTCTTACGCAAGAAGCCTGCCGACCGGCCTTTCGCTATTCCGGGGCCTAGAGCCCCATCGAGCGTGGCATATCGCCACGGTGTGCGGAAGGTGCACGGGCAACGAATTCACGGATTCGATTCCCAGGCTTTCAGCGAGGCGCCTGGGATTCCATGCACCGCCTTGGAAGGACCGGTCTGCAGCGACCCAAGACGCCGATTTTCAAGGTCGGCATGATGTCTGCACTCCAGTTCTACAAACCAATCACCCGATTGAAAGAGGAAAATGAT
>CAZCVM010000429.1:0-1017 GCA_964501965.1 uncultured Leptospiraceae bacterium
CTCGGTGACAAAATAAATTTGACTTGCTAAGAGAAAGGGGGGCGGTATTTATGGCCCTCCTTTTTAAGCTATAGCTTGTCTTGGATTGAAATTTTAGGTATTATTTGTCACAAATGATCTTTAACATAGTGTTTATAAAGCTCCTTGGTTGCTGATTTTTATTTTCAACCTTGGATATGGTTAAGTTTATAAAAAAGAATTTTTACATAGAGAGAGTGAAAAAAGTGGTGGGACAACGTATTCGTGTAAAATTAAGGGCTTTTGATATACGATTAATCGATCAATCTGCTGGTGAAATTATTAATACAGCTAAACGCAGTGGAGCAAGAATTTCAGGTCCTATTCCGCTTCCGATTAAGATTGAAAAATTCACGGTATTGAGAGCTACCAATGTAAACAAAAAATCCCGTGAGCAGTTTGAAATGCGGACTCACAAGCGAATTATTGATATCATTAATCCCAATAGCGACACTGTTGAGGCACTAATGAAGCTGGAGTTGCCCGCAGGTGTTTCAGTGGATATTAAATCATAGTTTTGGGGCATTTGATAAACATGGTAGTCTAAAAATAAATGACAATTGATAAAATAAATAATAATCTAGAATAAATGGTAATACAATGGGAGCAATATTTTCGCATAAAATAAAAAGCCAGGGGTTGCTAGGTCGTAAGATTGGCATGTCTCAGTTTTTTGATCAAAATGGCAAAGTCGTTCCAGTAACTTTGGTGCAGCTAGGCCCTTGTGTTGTGGTCCAAAAAAAGGAGCAAGCAAAAGAGGGGTACGATTCCTTGCAATTGGGTTATGGCGATATTCGTAAGATATTAATGGCTTTGCCAATGCAAAAGCATTATGATAAAAGCGGTATCAAGCCTATGCGCCATTTGAAAGAGTTTCGTGGTTTTGACACATCTAGTTACAATGTGGGCGATGAAATTAAGGCCGATATTTTCAATGAAATGGATATAGTTGATGTTGTAGGCCTGTCCAAAGGTAAGGGATTTGCCGGAGTGCACAAG
>CAZCVM010000429.1:1027-2901 GCA_964501965.1 uncultured Leptospiraceae bacterium
GCGGAGGTCGTAAGACTCATGGGTCGCATTTTCATCGGGCTCCTGGTTCTATTGGAGCTTGTGCCACACCAGGAAAAACTCTAAAAGGTATAAAACTGCCTGGCCGTATGGGTAGCGATCGTGTTACTGTGAAAAATTTGCAAATTGTGAAAATAGATATAGAAAACAATGTTGTAGCGATTCGAGGAGCCGTTCCGGGACGTCCGGATAGTATTGTTGCTGTTGTCAAAAAAGGCGGTAACCAAAAATGAAATTAAAAAAATACAATATGCAAGGTGAATCGGTTGGAGATTTGGAAGTCTCTGATGCTGTATTCAATGTAGATTACAATAAACAAGTTATATATGATATTATTAAGGCTGAGAATGCCAATCAGCGTCAAGGTAATGCGGCAACAAAAAGCCGTGGTATGGTTTCTGGAGGCGGCTCAAAACCGTGGCGTCAAAAAGGAACAGGACGCGCGCGGCAAGGAACAATCAGGGCTACGCAATGGGTCGGAGGCGGAATACCTTTTGGACCAAAGCCAAGAGATTTGGAAGTGCGCTTGCCCAAGAAAGTCAAGCACGCTGCATATCGGGCGATTCTGTCTTTAAAAGCTAATGAAGGTAAATTGATGATATTAGATTCATTGCAAATTGACGCGCCCAAAACTTCTTATATGTCCACCATGCTGCGGAATTTTAAGTTTATGGATAAGAATCAAAAAATTACCATTTTGGTTTCTGATGAAAATAAGGATATAAAGTTAGCGTCCAGAAATATTCCCAATTTGACGTACTTGAATGTGCAGCGCTTGAGTGGAAGGTCATTGTTTTATAATAAAATGATTTTGGGCACAGAAGATGCGATAAAAAAATTGGAAGAAATGTTTCAATTAGTATAATATTGATAAAGGGTATAGACATGGATTACACGGATGTGTTAGTAAAACCTGTATTGTCCGAAAAAAGCACCGCGTTTTCGGAATTGAAAAAACCAAAATATATTTTTTGGGTAAACGTAAATGCAAACAAAGCGGAGATTAAAAAAGCGGTACAACAATATTTTAATGTGACGCCGGTAAATGTTCAAGTAATGAAAGTTTTTGGAAAATTGAAGCGAGTACGTAGAGATTATGGGCGGACAGCTACTAGAAAAAAAGCCATAGTTACATTAAAGCATGGTGATAAGATCGATTTGTATGAGGGGCAAAAATAATTGGCTATTTTGAAAACATATCCAATAAATTTAGCTGATTTAGATCGCACCTATTTAAGGAAAAGAAATTTTATTTTATTAAAACGAATTCATAAATATCGAGGATTAAGATGCCATTAAAAAAATATAATCCCACAACACCAACAAGCAGATTTAAAACATCTTTAGATTTTTCTGTTTTATCTGATGTACAGCCTCATAAGCCTTTGCTGAAGAGTTTGAACAAAAAAGCTGGTCGAGGGGCTAAAAACCAAATTTCCGTTAGAAGACGCGGTGGTGGTCATAAAAGGCTATACAGAGAAATAGATTTTAAACGCAATAAATTGGATGTGCCTGCTAAAGTATTATCGATTGAGTATGATCCGAATCGCAGTGCCAATATAGCATTATTGCAATATGCTGATGGTGAAAAAAGGTATATACTTTCTCCTTTTAAGTTGCAAGTGGGTGATGAGATTTTGGCTGGAGAAACAGCACCGCTAAATATTGGCAATGCTTTGCCTTTAGCGAAAATTCCAGTGGGAGTCAATGTGCACAATATTGAGATGCATCCTGGCAAAGGCGGTCAAATCGCGAGAGGAGCTGGTGCAGTAGCTCAGATTTTGGGTAAAGAAGGCAAATATGTGGTTATCAAAATGCCATCTTCAGAAACCAGAAAGGTACTTGCTACTTGTTAT
>CAZCVM010000430.1:0-1676 GCA_964501965.1 uncultured Leptospiraceae bacterium
TAAAAAAACTAAATAAAATTTTTTTGTGGATATTTACAATAAAGACTATTTTATATGTTTGTTTTTGGTTAAAAAAGCTATTTTTTTATCGCCATACCAAATCTACCATCACCGGAAAATGGTCTGATACACCATAATATTTCGGATGACTGTATCGATTGGGTATTTTGGTTCCTTTTCTTGTTTTATATACTTGCTTATCATAGGCTGTACCCACTTTAAATGACGAAGTATCAACAAAATAGCCACTTTTACTGGTTTTTTCAGGATGCAGCGAGTTGTTGAACAAAAAAACATCCAAAAATGACCAATGACCGCGATAATAATGGCTGCCCGAAGCTCCGGCAATATCAAAACTTATAGATACATTCCATAAAGGCTCGCTTATTCTTTGCCACATCCACTTTTCTTTTTTCGTGACATTGCTGTCTCCGCCCACTAGCAATAAGTGATCTTTGCCAAACTCGGCAGCGATTTTGTTCATACTTTTCAAAGAAATAATACGATGTGATTTTGGATTGCCTTGTGAAGGAAAATGTATCGAAAACACAGTTAAAAATTGTTTGTTCGGCAAAACCAAAGTCGCTTCCAGGACACCTCGGGAACGTTTTTTCCCGGGAAGCTCAATCAAATGCAATTTCGGCTCTTTGCCGAGAGGTAAACTGGAAAGAATCGCCGTATCAATCCCCCTTTTGTCAGGTCCCTCAATCAGCGCGATAGTCTGATAATAATCACTACCCAGGCTTTCTTGCAAACGGCTCAAAATCCGTTTATTCTCGACCTCTTGCAACAATAATATTTCCGGCCCTTTGGGCATCGCATTTTTCTGAATAGCTAAAGTCAATCGCTTGATTTTTTCCTGCACACGGGCTTCATTCCAGTCCATTTCTATACAGGCTTTGCGCCATGCCGGATGCTTAGGACAATGCGCAATGATCGCTGCTGTTTTCATTTTTTTGGGCAAATAAGTATAATCATTTTTGCCCGGATCATGTTGCGCGTCAAACAGGTTTTCGACATTATAGGTCATGACCCTTATTTTCGGGAAATGCTTATTTTGTTGGTTTTTGCTTTGGCAAGAAATTAAAAAACCATAAGAAAGAAAAACCAAAAGTAAGCCAATCCATTTTATTTTTAATCTGTAAGTGTATTTCATTCTGTCCGTTCCTCTCGCTTTTTTGTGCTATTTTCAGTTGTGTATTATTTTAAGTAAATTTCCGCTTTTAATGGAAAATGATCAGAAACTCCGTCATATTTGGGAAAACGATAAGGCCGAGGTATTTTTTGTCCTTTCTTATATTGGTATTGTCTATGGTATTTAGCAGCGATCCTAGCAGAATTTTTTTTATATTGCCAGGGTGCTTTGCCATTCAACATATTATTTCTAAAAACAATCACATCCAACAAACTCCATTCGCCCTTATAATAATGGGTCCCTTTGCCGCCGCGCACTCCCAATTTTACTGTAGTTGTAAAGCCGGATGCATATTGATCCCAAAGTCCATATTCTTTGCTGGATACATTGCTATCGCCTCCGGCAATGACCAATGTATTTTCTGGTTTTTGCAACATCAATTTGCGCAAAGTTTCTATTGCATAAGCGCGGTATTTCGTGGGCAGTCCCTGGGATGGAAAATGAAACACAAAAAACGTAACCAGTTGGCGATCCGGCAATC
>CAZCVM010000430.1:1686-2888 GCA_964501965.1 uncultured Leptospiraceae bacterium
AATGTGGCTTCCAAAATCGGCCTGGAATCTTTTTGCGGCACATAAGGAATCGCATGACTGCGTGCTGGTTCTACCAAAGGCAATTTGGTTAGAATGGCAACATCAATGCCGCGTCTATCCGGACCTTCAATCAATATGGAATGCATATATTCTTTGAGATATGTTTTGCGCAACCGTTCCAAAATTTTAATATTTTCTACTTCCTGCATCAAAATAATATCCGGCCTGCCATTGTAAACAATTGCGGCAGCCAGGTTTTCCAATTTTTTGCGAAGCTTTTTGTCATTCCAATCTTCGAGCAAACACGCTTTCTTGCCATAACCCATTTGATTGCAAATCCGTTGGATCTCTTTCGTTTTTTTTGCTTTCGGTAAATAAGTAAAGTCCAATTTACCAGGATCATGCTCATTATCAAACATATTTTCCATATTCATCACCATGATGGAAATGCTTTTTTTCCTTTTCATGTATGACGGCATGTCTTTTTCTAAAAAATTGTCTTTTTGCGCGCGCGGATTTTGAGATGAGAATTGAAAAATAAATAAAAAAGCCAGCACAATATGAAAAATTTTCCAGTTAATTTTTTGATTTAAATAACTATTGTGCATGTAACCGGTCAATTTTCTGATCATAATCCTGGCTCCCTAAAATTCAAAAATAAAATAATTAATTAAAAATGGTGCAAATTACCATTTATTGTTCAAACGCAGCTCCCAAATCTTGTACAAACCACGTTTATGATCAATGGCTTCCCGCAATGCTTTTGTAAATTCCCTATCATAAGCTTTGTTATCAACGTCCGTAACCGGCAAAGCATAACCCTGTCTGACCAGTTCAATGTTGATGATACGGCGATTGGGCGCGTACAAATAAACCAATAAACTGCCAAAAGCATTTTGTTTCCGTGTGTCTTGTTCTATAAACAAAACATCCCCAGAGCTAACAAAATTTTTTATTGCACTATTGGCTTGATAATACAAACGTTTATACGCCTTCATTTGGTGGCTTGGCAATAAATTTTGATCAAATACGGTCTTAATTTTGCTCCATTGAGGCAATTCTATGCCAATGAGTTCGATTTTCTTATCCCAATTGTTTTTCGTTACCTGGATCGTTTTGTGATTCAACACTTTATCAATTTTTACTGCTTCACGGTCCGACAAGCGCATATGTTTTTTTTCAAACGCGGGTTTTTCTTTTTT
>CAZCVM010000431.1:0-2862 GCA_964501965.1 uncultured Leptospiraceae bacterium
GCTCGGGCCGCCGCCAGCGCCCGTGGGCTGTCGGGGTCAAGGTCAGGGTTGGCATCACGAGCGGCCCGCACCGCCGCGACCACCTCGGCGAAGTCATCATCGTCATAGGCATCCATGAGCCGAGCGACACGATTGGCATCCTCCGGCGAGAAGGCGTCGCCCAGCGCCGCCTCGTCCCCACTCCCGCGATAGGCTGCCAGGGCCGCATCACGGGCCGTGTCGGCTGCGCCTGGCGTCGGGATTGGCTGGAAGAGAGTCGTCGCCTTGTCGTAGCGGCCCGGCTGTGGCTCGGCGGGCGCGCCAAAAACAGTCGCCATATCGTTCAGGGCCGCCGTTTCGATATCCCCCAGGTCCGGTGGCAGGTCGTTACGTACCGCCCGTTGGAAGGCCGGGCTGTCCGGCGGCAGGTCGGGATTCGCATTTCGCACCCGGCGCACGGTGTCGGCGACGGCATCAACCTGATCGTCATCATAGGTCAGCGTGAGCGCCTGCACACGCTGGGCGTCGTCCTCATCGAAGGCACCAGTCAACGCGTCACGATCCAGGGTCTCGCGGTAGTCCGCCAGGGCGGCATCGCGGTCAGCATCAGCACCACCGGTGTAGGCCAGCCGTGCCTCACGGTCGGCCTCATCCTGACGGTTGCGTCGGTTCTGGGCACCCAATAGTGCCCCGCCGACCGGACCGCCCATCGTGCGGGCGGACGCGCCCTCGCCAACGGCTTCCGCCGCCCGTCCCAGCAGCGTGTCCTCGCCGCCCAGCATGCGGCTGGCGTAGTTCATGGTCTGTGCGGTGCGCGCATCGCCAAACGCGCCACCCATCGCCTGCAAAAACGAGCCACCGCCCGCCATGACCGCTGCACCCGTGGCGGCTCCAACCGCCGCCTTCCCCGCCGACTCACGGGTTTCCCCAGCGGTAGCGAAGTTGCCGCCAGTGGCCGAGGCGAAACTCTTGTAGAGCCGGTCGGTCGCATTCATCAGGCCCTTGAGCGTGCCCTGAAGCAGATTCCAGGCCATGAACAGGCCCGCCGCCCCGCCCCCTAGCAGCAGAATGGCATTACCGCTGTTGGCCCCGATTAGTACGAAGCCGACCACCAGCGACATCAGCAGCGAGTTAATCAGCGTCTGGATAAAAAGTTCAATGACCATTTCCAACGACGACGAAGATCAGCGCAGTATGAAACCAAGTTTGATGGTGAGTTGTACAGTATACGCTTTACGTATCGAGTGTATAAGGGGTCAGGAGAAGATCAGCAAATAGCAATGATAACGTCAATATACGTGCCAGGTTTTTCTGCGTTTGAAGTAAGAATCTGTTTGTCTAAAGAGTGTAAAGTGTTCAGTTATGTGTGGTATTGTTTCTACACGAGATTTGTAAGATTCATGCACTATCGCATCAATTACATATGTTAGGAACCGGGCAATTTGCAATATGTACATTCGACTGTAAGGCGCTACCTCCCTGGTAATGGACTCAAGTCTAAATGCGCTGTGCATTGAGTTAACTGGAACACCAGTTTCTGAGGTATGTATAACCAGCGTAAAATCTTCCAACAAATCAGCAAGTTTTTCCATACCGTCGTTTTGTGATTTTTTGATAACGCTTTGGTACACCGGTAATGTGATGTTTTTGAACCAATTTACAACAGCACCATCACTATTGTTTGGATTAGCCCCAGTGAGCACGTCCAAATTGTAATATCGTGTAGTATTGTTCGCGAAATTGGACAGAATCGTGATTATTTCTTCATGGATATCACTTTCTGGCAGCTTGTATTTTGCAGATCGTTTTATAGCTATCTGTTTAACAGCTTTGAGCAACCTCCCAATATCATGCCCATATTTGCGTACCAACTTTTCACTAGGTAATTCGCCGTTATTCTTCAAATAATAATCTAAAGCGATAATCAACTTACATGATCTTTCAAAACCAACACTGAGTGCAAAAAAAGCCTGAGTGTAATAGGCTTTCTGTGCATAATTGGCTTTTCCTATTGTCGTAGCACCTATCCCAATATGAGAAGCAGCAATTTCAGCTTCTCTATTAATTGCTTCGCGTAATGAAATTATTTTGCACCTCCTGTTAGTGAAAAACGACATAAACTCAAATAATGCATAATTTTAATCATGAAATTATTGCATATATTCAAAGGCAGAACATAGCATTTTGGGTGGTAGCTGAAGTATAGCTAACAGCCGACACATTTTCTTGACGCTCATATCAAAAATAGGGTATAGTTAGTGAGCCGGGGTAACACTTGGCACACAACTTTATATGGAAAACGCTCACTGCCACCATCAACCTGGAAATTGTATGTGACAGCGAGCGCCCGGTTCGAACGGGGGTCACCCGTTTGACGCCTTCAGTATACCTAAATGCTGGTGGCGTGTCACGCTTTGGATTTACATCTCTATACCACGGCGTGCTTTATCGAATAGGATGATGTTCTTCTTATCGGGGTCACACAAATATTGTGGCGGACAACTGTAACTCTGGGGGGTACAGTTGCCCGTATGACAGGTAGGGTAACAGCGGACCCAGAGCTCGTACTGGAAAAACTGTCACCCTTTCTGGGTCACCTGTCGCTCGTATGTGAGCGTTTCCTACTATATCACACACCCCCATTCGCCGCCATCCAACGGCGAACGATACCGCGCTGCTTCCCCCCGGAGGACGGCTTATTTGTGCTTAACCGCCATTCCCTGCCAGGGACGCCATTATTGGCGTCCGTCAGGGGTGAAATCCGCCCGTCCAAATGCCCACCCAAATCCCCGGGCATATGCTCACCCTATACCCCCGCCAATTCGCTACTCTGGAACAAAAACCAGCGGAGAAATCACCCCATGCCCTTCAAAAAAGGTCAGT
>CAZCVM010000432.1:0-2861 GCA_964501965.1 uncultured Leptospiraceae bacterium
ATATTCAATCGATAAATGAATCTATTAATTTTAATTATATACTTTATAATCCATATATTTACATTCTTAGGGCAAAAAAACCAATATCCTATCCAATGCAAGTAATATTTTGCTTTTCATAGCACACTGCTGTCATGTCGCCCAAACCCGCGTATTTGGCCAGCCAATCCGCGACTTTTTTTTTGCATCTTCCCTGAATGCCACTGCCATAAGTGATTCTTTTGATTGGTTTCATCTTGTAACGCAACATGAGCTCGTCCAAATGACTGGTTTGAAAACAATACAAGTGCTCCGGCACATTTAGATAACGCCATTTCCGGCCCCGCAAAGCACCAAATCCCCAGGGATTTGCGCGGCATGTACTGACAATAAACCTGCCATTGGGTTTTAACAATTTGCCAATCAAAGATAAAAATTTGTCCGGCTGTGGCAAATGTTCTATAGTGGCCCACATAGTAATCAAATCCATAGAGTTTGGCTGATACAAAGCAGGCCCTATTTCCAAAAAATCGCCAATGTCCAGGGATACATTGTATTTTTTCATTCCCAAACGCGCGAGATCACTCGCTATTTCCACGCCTCGGGCATGCCAGCCGCGTTTTTGAAAATATGACACAACCAGGCCAGACGCAGCACCAATATCCAACATGTCCAGACCAGTGCTACCGCAGTCCCTCCATTTTCTTTCCCAAGCAAAGAAATCCAAATCTTGCAAGTTCATTTGCAAAACTCTTGTCACTTCCTGTTCCACTGATTCAGACAAATAATTGTTGTAGCCTCTATCATCACGTTTTTGAAAATAATCCAAACTATAATATTGGGCTAGATCTTGGGCAGTGGGCTGAGGATTTACTTGCATCAGTCCGCAATGTTTGCATTTGACCAGAGAAAAAGGTTCTCCAGCCCGACTGCGTTTAATGTATTTCAATTTGAATTGCTCATTGCCGCAAACCACACATGGCACACGGACTCGTTTGCTTTTCTTTTGATGGGGCGTTTTTGACATTTTCTTTATTGTTTTCTATTTGGGATGATGTTGAATCTTCTGTGTTGTCCTGGATTTTTTCTTAAAAATACGCAGATACTTTGGCAATTGTCCAGAAAGCGCGAAGTTGTCGATAAAAAAATTCAGTTTAAGAAAAATGTTTTACCAAATAAAGCATATTTCTGTTATGGTTATTGTTTATGGTTACTATTGTACAGTAAATTAATACTATTAAATAGTTATTTAAATATTTTCTGTCTAAACCAAATAAATTATAATTTTCAAACATAAGGAATTGAATATGGAAAAGACAACACAATCATTAGCAAAAGTATTGAAATTTGGCGGCACATCCGTGGGCACATCCCAACGTCTTGGCCTGGTAAGTGATATTATCCTTCAAAGCCAAAAACAAGCCAATCAACCGATCGCTGCATGTGTTTCCGCGATGAGCGGAACCACAAAAAAGGATGGGACCACAAGCCGGTTATTGCGGACATTGGATGCCGCATTGGAGCAAAACCCGTCTAGTATAGAGGAAGAAATCCGGCAATTGCAGGCTTTTCACAAAGATATTATCGCTCAGAGTATCCAGGACGAAGCGGAAAAACAGGCTCTGACCTTTTTCCTGGAAGAAGAGATGAAATCTTTGACTTATTTCTTGAAAGCCCTGATGGAAATCGAAGAAATTTCCTCACGGTCAAGGGACAGAGTCATTTCTCTGGGCGAGATTTTGTCCGCTCGGATATTGACTAGTGTGGTCAATGACAAAGCAGGAAAAAAAATCGCAAAATTTATCAATCTCAATCAATTGGTTCCTGACAAGAACAATCAAGAGACAGACACAGCTTTTTACCAAAACCTGGAAAATACTCTGGGCGTTTTATTGAAAAATGAAAGCAGCCAATTTCCCATTTTAGTGCTAACCGGATACATCGGCAAAATACCAGGCGGCATTATCGAAAAAATTGGCCGCGGTTATACGGATTATACTGCGTCTCTTGCGGCAGCCGGTACAGATGCGTCCTTTTTGGAAATATGGAAAGAAGTGGACGGCATTTTTTCTGCGGACCCAAGAAAAGTCAACAACGCACAAGTAGTGCCGCATATTTCTTACCGGGAAGCTGCGGAGCTGACTTATTTTGGTACAGAAGCCATTCATCCATTAACCATGGGACCTTGCATACGGAAGAATATTCCCATACGTGTCAAAAATGTTCTCAATACTGCGAGTGAAGGCACATTGGTAGACAAGACGGAATCTCCTTCGCAGCACGGCATTGGCAAAGCTGTGACGCAAAAAAGCGATATTGCTATCATCAGTATGGAATCTGACCGGATGAATGAAGCACCAGGTTTTATTTACCAGATGGGCAATATCTTTTTCAAAGAAGGGATTTCCATTGATTTAATGGCCACGTCTGAAGTTTCTATTTCCACTACTGTGCACAATGTGGATAGCCAAAAACTCGCGTCCCTGGCCCAAAAGCTGGAAAAAATCGGTACTGTCTCCATTATGGAAGGGTTGACATCTATTTCTATCATTGGGCATGGTATGCAAAAGCATATCGGCGTTGCCGGCAAAGTTTTTGCCGCTATGGGTCAAAATAATATAAATATTATTTTGATCAGTCAGGGAGCGTCAGAGCTGTCCATAAGTTTTGTGGTCAAATCGGAAGATGCTTCCAGAGCATTGAACACATTGCACCAGGAATTGCTCCATTCATAGACAGACTTTGCGGCAACAAAATATGAAAACAAAAAAAGGTACCCCATCCTTAAAAACTATTTTGCGGATATTGAAAAAATACCGCAAAAAAAATTCATTGTTTTTCTTTTTGCAGTGTGTAATGACGCAAGCTGCATGGATTATTCA
>CAZCVM010000433.1:0-2858 GCA_964501965.1 uncultured Leptospiraceae bacterium
GGTGATCGTGATGATGATGATCATTACTCAAACCGCAACCGCATTCCTGACACATAGTAGCCTCCCTAGTTTTTCATTTTCAAAATAAGAATATATGTAAATGCCCATTTGTTTCCCAAAAGCATCGTCCATACACCCCGCAACAAAGCATAGTGACCTGTAGCCAGAATGTCAAAGGTTTTTTTTGTGTCAGAAAATATTTTTGGTTTTTAATAAAGGATAGTGCCCAGAAGAAGGAACAACAGGAATATACTGCAAGCAAATAGAAAAAAATAGAGTGTTGGTTAAAAAAAATTGCTTGTCAAAATTAGATTGATGTTGTATTCCCCTTTTGCCAGGGGATTAATCCCCTGGCAAAAGGGGAAGGGTGGATAAATTTTAAAAAAAAACGCGTATTTATGTTGACCAGTACCATTTTGTCCATTCAAAAACCATTTTTCATGAACAGTCCAATAAAAAGAAATATTCCGAATGGCTGCATCCAGATATGGTAGGAGTTTTTTTTCCAATTGAACATTGGGAGCCGGAAGTCCTCGAAATATCAAAAGAAATAGGAAGCATAGGAATTAAACTGTTTTCTTATGAAATTAAAATCGAATTGAATTTTAGCAATCTTAGAGAATCTTTTTTTCAAGCCGTTTCCAACTCGTCATGGGCAAACGAAGGCTATCTGGTCTCATCTGAAATTGATATGGATGAAGAATTTCTGACGGAAATTAAAAGATTATCGAGTTCTTTTGGCATCGGGATTATTAAACTCGATGTTGATGAGCCGGATTCATCAGAAATTTTGTTTCCCGCACGGCAAAAAGTTATGGTGGACATTGAAACAATAAACAAAATCGCTGAGGTGAATCCAAATTTCAAGGAATTTCTGAAAAGAATCATGTCTGACCTAAAAAGCCGAGAAATCAGAAAAGAAAAATACGACGAAGTCCTTGACATTGAAAAATTAATAGGCAGAAAAGGGCTATAGCGAGATACTGATTTTTTTCTTGACAACAAAATTGTTTATAATTATATTATAATTATGGCAGAATATCAATTTACATGGGATGAATCTAAGAATAAAATCAACAAGAGCAAACATAAGGTTTCTTTTGAAGAAGCCAAGACTGTTTTTTTTGATGATTTTAGCAGGTTAATCTATGATCCAGAGCATTCTATCGAAGAAGATAGATTTATACTTCTGGGGATGAGCAATGTGCATAACATTTTAATTATTGTGCACTGTTTCAAAGAATCAGAAAATATCATCCGAATTATTTCAGCCAGAAAAGCGACAATGCATGAGACAGAAGAATACTGGAGGTTTCAATCATGAAGAAAGAATACGATTTTTCAAACTCGATAAAAAACCCGTATGCGAAAAAATTGAAAAAACAAATAACAATTAGAATTGATGTAAACACTATCAATTATTTTAAAAACATGTCAGCAGATACAGGAATTCCGTATCAAAATTTAATTAATTTATACCTCATTGACTGTGCTTCAACAAATAAAAAAATTAATATTAAGTGGAATTAAGCAGAGAAACAATAAACAAAATCGCTGAGGTAAATCCAAACTTCAAGGAATTTCTGAAAAGAATCACGTCTGACCTAAAAAGCCGCGAAATCCGAAAAGAAAAATACGACGAAGTTTTTGACATTGAAAGATTGATCGGCAGAAAAGGCCTATAGACATTTTTTTGTTGAAAAATATCAGAATCAATTTATGTTCATTGTCGAAATTAATTTTTATGCTTATATTGTTCCCTTTATTGAAGCGGAAGACAAAATTTTTCTTAAAACGATATACCCCAGTCGAAAGGCAACCAGAGATTATTTGAAAAAGGAGTAATTCTATGCCGAAATTAGATAAATACGAAAAAGATATTATTGAGTCGTATGAAAAGAATGAATGGCAATCCGTAAAAGATTCTTCCGAACGAATTAATAAATACCAGATATTGGCTAAAATGCATCTGAAAAAAGAAAAACGTATTAATATTAGGATTTCCGAAAAAGATCTTGAAGATATTCAGAAAAAAGCAATCATTCAAGGATTGCCATATCAAACTTTAATCGCAAGCATTATCCATAAATACAATTCTGGTTTATTGGTTGATAAATCAGATTAAATCAAGTTTACTCCCAATAAGCAAGGGGAACTTGCGGAAAAATCAGTTGTCGCAAATTTTGCGACAACTGCCGCAGACGGTAAATTATATAATGTTTCAAAAATCTCGATCCTGAAATCTTCACTGAAATCCCCCTTTTAAAGAAAGAAAATTGGATAAAAAATTAATCGCCAGAAAAGGGCTTTAATGAGATGCTGATTTTTTGCTTGACTTAGACTAATATCTTTTTCTAAATTAGAATTTATTAGTAGTTTTCGCAGCAAGGAATTATTAGAAATGGAACGAATTATTGAAAATAATTTAGAAAAAATTATCCTTAAATGGAAACAGCATTTTAGTGTAGAATAGGAGTGAAAAAATATGGATTATGCATTATTCACTGAACCAAAAGCAACAGATGTAAAAATTATTGAAGACTATGCGATATGGATTTTATTACAAGATGGAAGAGAAATGACTATTCCGATTTCTTGGTACCCTAAGCTTTCCAAAGCAAATAAACAGCAGTTAAATAATTTTCGAATTATTGGCAGAGGATCAGGAATTCATTGGGAAGACTTAGATGAGGATTTAAGTATAAAAGGTTTTTTATTGGGAATCAAAGGAAAAGAAAGCGAATCTTTCAAAAACGCTGTTTAACTGAGTTATTTATCACGAAATCTCGTTTGCTTTATCTATGGAAACCGCGCACTGGACTGCACCCACAAAACTGGAGTGACAAAAAAAACAGAAT
>CAZCVM010000434.1:0-2845 GCA_964501965.1 uncultured Leptospiraceae bacterium
CAACAACAAAAGCAACAGACCTATGCCCGCCCACACCATAGGCTTGATCATGGATTGTCCTTGCAATTTCAATGAATTGGCAGCAAATTCTTCTTGCAATAGATTGATTTCTTTGGTTCTGCTGGACATCAAAGATAGTATATTGCCCTGGGCCAACAAAAAATCGTCCCATTCAAAATTTCCTTCCGTAATTATATTTTCACCTTTGATAGAGGGTAAATGTACAGCAGGAATTGCTAAACTCTGTGAGATCAGACGCGCCAGACCGCTTTGTCGGGAAAAACCGCCGCTCAAAAAAATCCTTTGAGCATTGTGAAACCGGTTGGGTCCGGAATCTGTATCTTTAAAATGAGCCAACAATGATAATCGGATTTCTCTTAGCATCTCTCCAAACAATTGCACAGATTTTTGACGGATAGTCTCTATCTTCTTTATTGGAATTTCCCATTGTTTGGCAAACTTTTTTTCATTGTTTTTATAATTTTTGGAAGTATTGTCCGCAGATTTATTTTGGCCTGCACCTTCCTGCCACAGCAAAGAACCGAAAGCAATACGCAAATTGTCTGCCCCTTCCGGCTCAATTTCCAATTCTTCCAATAGAATATTATTGAAATCTCGGGCGCCAATCGATATAGCCCGCATATTGGACAAAGTATGTCCCTGAAACAAAGCCAGTGTTGTTTTGCTGTACCCCAAATCTATGAATATATTCTGTTCATCCGCTGCCACTTCACTGCGTTCACGCAACAAAGCGGCCATAGCTCGACCTTCAATACCAACAAATCCAGGAAAAAAAGAAACATCCGCCAATCCTTCCAGATAGGTTCCAAATTGTTGTCTTGGCACGGAAGCAGTAAAAATAACGCTATTGTCTGCTGCATCCTGATTCTCTTGCGGTTTTCGTGGTTTACTTTTTACATAAGCAAAATCACTGATAATCCCTAAATCTGCGTTGGGCAGTACAGATTCCAATTCTGACTTAAAAACCGCCTGTATCTCTTTGTCAGTGCGAAAAGGCAGTTCTAAAATTCTGATTTGGAGTCGATTCGTGGGGAAAAATAAAATGCCAGTATAACCGGTCAAATCATGTTGGCCCTGAAAACGAGTCAACAAATCTGCGTCTGTTTCCTCTTTTTGACGCGGCAAATGAACCATTTTTTCAATTGTTAAAGATTGAAACTTAACATGACTATAAATAGCTTTGAGAGCAAAACTCCCCAAATCCAGGCTGACAATTTTCCCAAACATGCAATAGCTTTCTGATAGATTCAAATATTGGAGCCATAGGCCCCATTTTTAGATTTCAAACAAAAGTATTTTGTCCAAATTTTTTGACAAAACACTTTTTTTTAATTTGCACTTTTTAAATACATTTTTATCTTACTCATGATACTCCTGGATCGCTTTTACTTCCAATCCTTTATCTTTACCATTTTTAATAATGGATTCTATTCCATGGATCACAGCTTTAGCACCTGGCACAGTGGTAATAACCGGCACATTGTAACGGACAGCCACCTCACGGATAGATTGAGAGTCTTTTCTTTGCTTTTTGCCTGAAGAAGGAGTATTGACAACTATATGAATTTTTCCGGATTTGATCAAATCCACAATATTGGGTCTACCTTCATGGACTTTTTTTATGGGGTTGCTTTCCAATCCATTTTGTTTGAAATACGCGGCTGTGCCTTTGGTGCAATATAGACTAAAACCCAATTCACTAAGTTTTCTGGCATAAGGCAACAATTCTGTTTTTGAATCTTCATTAATGGAAAAAAACGCGTTGCCATTTTCTGGTAAATGCTCCCCAGCACCAATGGATGCCTTGAAAAAAGCCAAAGGAAAAGAATCCGCAATACCCATGACTTCACCAGTAGATTTCATTTCCGGTCCCAACAAAGTATCCACACCAGGAAACTTTTTGAAAGGTAAAACCACTTCCTTGACAGAAACATGCCGGGTTTTCCAGGCACTTTTGGGCAAATTAAAAGCTTTAAGTTTTTGGCCCAGCATAATTTTGGTGGCAATTTTGGCCAAAGGATAACCTATTGCCTTGGAAACAAAGGGCACTGTCCGGCTTGCTCTTGGATTGACTTCCAAAATATAAAGCTTGTTGTCTTTGATCGCGTACTGAATATTGATTAGTCCCAAAACATTTAGCTCTTTAGCCAATGCTTCCGTATTTTTTTCAATGAGAGAGATCAATTCATCACTGACTCCCTGGGGAGGTAATATACAAGCAGAATCTCCAGAATGAACCCCGGCCTCTTCAATGTGTTCCATTATTCCGGCAATCACAGTCTCTTCACCGTCATACAAAGCATCCACGTCAATTTCTACGGCATTTTCCAAAAACTGATCAATCAAAATCGGATGATCCGGCGATAAATTGACTGCTGTACGAATATATTCTTTGAGCCCGGATTCACCGTATACAATGGCCATAGCCCGACCGCCCAACACATAACTGGGCCGTACCAAAACCGGATATCCAATTTTTTGGGTTATCTCCAAGGCTTCTTTTTCATTGCTAGCTATACCATTGTCCGGCTGAACCAATTTCAATTTGTTGACAACCTCGGAAAACAATTCCCTGTTCTCAGCGCGGTCAATTGCTTCCGGCTGAGTCCCCAAAATGGGCACATTGGCATTCTTGAGCTGAGTAGCCAATTTTAGCGGCGTCTGACCACCAAATTGGACAATAAGGCCTCTGGGCTTTTCCCGTTCATAAATGGAATATATATCTTCGAATGTAAGCGGTTCAAAATACAATCGGTCAGAAGTATCATAATCCGTAGACACTGTCTCTGGATTGGAATTGACCATAATGCTTTCCACGCCTTCT
>CAZCVM010000435.1:0-2824 GCA_964501965.1 uncultured Leptospiraceae bacterium
CTTTAAGGAAAAGCTTAGAAACGAATATTGGTCTAGCAAAGCGGAACTGGCCATTCGGGATTATCCTGAGGGTTCTCTTGATTGTTTCAATCCACTAAAATTTCGTATTTTTCGAATAGTTTTCCATTTTTTGAATTGTCATAAACTGACACAAAAAAAGTTATACTGGGTTGGGAACATCCATAAACTGTACTTCTTGAAATAAATTCATTTGATTCAAAAATTCAGCCAAAAGGCGCGGCCCGAATCGCTCTGTTGCATGATGTCCGGCAGCCATAAACCACAAGCCTTCCTCTTTGGCCAGATGGAAATTTTGTTCCGAGACTTCACCTGTGATAAACAAATCAATATTTCCATGGTCAATTGCTGCGCTAAATTCTCTTTGCCCACCGCCACTAACAATGGCTATATTTTGAATCTGTTTCGGCCCCTGACCCAAAACCAGGATTTCTCTTTTCAATAATTTTTCAATCTTTGCCTTTATAATGTCAATGTTTTCAAAAATTGTTCCAGTGACTCCTAAATTGTGCCCTTTGTGCATAGCAAAACCTTGCAAATTTTCCAGACCCATATCCAGGGCCAGGCCCGCACTATTGCCCAAGCTCATGTGAGCATCCATGGGCAAATGATATGCGAGCAAGGCCATATCCATGTCCAATAATGCACGCACCCTGCGGTACAATGAGCCTTTTAAGACCATACTCTGGCCCTGCCAAAAAATCCCATGATGGACAATCAATGCGTCCGCATTATTTTTCGCAGCTTGTTCAATTGTTTCTAACGAAGCTGTCACAGCAGTGACGATACGTTTTACAGGTTTCTTATCAGTACTGCGGTCTACTTGTAAACCTATGGGACCATAATCTGAAAAACTGGAAGCATCATAAATAGCGTTCAAGCCAATTTCCAAAGCTTTGGTTCGCACTAAGCCTGATCTCGCGAAAAATTCATCATTGCTCAATGCTTCAAAAAATACATCCTTTTGTTGGCTCAACATGAAAAATCCTTATTATTATTTTCGGTGATCCGTTTCATCTTTTATCCAATCCAGATAGTTTTCATTGCCGTCAATGATGGGCAGAGCAATCACACATGGAACATCATAAGAGTGCAATGACTTGACTTTATTTTTAATCTGGTCAAAAAGTTTGTACTGAGTTTTGGCGATAAGAACAACTTCTTGGTCCGATTGCACTTCATTTTGCCACCAATAAAAAGACTGCATATTGGGCAAAGTATTGGTACAGGCAACAAGTCTTGCCGAAACCAGAGAATGGCTTATTTTCTCTGCTTCCTGTTGCGTCCCGCAAGTGATATACACCCAGATCAATGAAAATTTCATTGGATTTCCTTATAATATATGGTTATAATACTTGTCTCAAAAATTATTCTTTGAAATTTAATAAATTGATATTATCAGATTTTTTTATTCAATTCTTTATAATATTTTTTCAAAATATTGAATAGTCGCTTTGAGACCTTGTTCCAATGGGATACTTGGCTCCCAGTCCAAATATTTTTTGGCTTTTGCTATATCAGGCTTACGCTGCTGCGGATCATCCTTGGGCAATGGTTGATAAATAATTTTTGATACTGATCCAGTCAATTGCACTACTTTTTGCGCCAATTCCAATATTGTAAACTCATTGGGATTGCCAAGATTGATCGGGCCTCGGCATTGTTCCTGGTTCATCATTCTAACCATACCATCAACCAAATCATCCACAAAACAAAATGAACGGGTTTGTTTGCCCTCGCCATATATTGTAATATCATTTCCTTTCAAAGATTGAACAATAAAATTGCTGACCACGCGACCATCCTGTGGATGCATCTTAGGACCATAAGTGTTGAATATACGTATAATGCGAATATCCACGCCATTTTGCCGATGATAATCAAAAAATAATGTTTCTGCAACTCGCTTGCCTTCATCATAACATGAACGCTCACCTATGGGATTGACATGCCCCCAATAATCTTCAGTTTGAGGATGCACTTTAGGATCACCATACACTTCACTCGTGGATGCCTGCAAAACCCGCGCTTTGACCCGTTTGGCCAGTCCAAGCATATTAATCGAACCCATGACACTGGTCTTGACTGTTTTTATAGGATTGAATTGATAATGCACTGGAGAAGCCGGACAAGCCAGATTGTAAATTTGATCAACTTCCAAACGGATAGGCTCTGTCACATCATGCCGCACAATTTCAAAATTTTTCTTATCCATGAGATGATGCACATTTTCTTTCCGTCCAGTAAAATAATTGTCCAGGCAGATCACATCATGCCCCTGCCCTACCAATTTTTCACACAAATGAGAACCAATGAATCCTGCTCCCCCTGTAACTAATATCCGCTTTGTTTGCATATAGTATTTTCCTTCATTACAATTTTTCACTACCAGATTTTATTTAAATCTAAGTATTCTTTTGCGATTTCATCATTTTGTAATTCTAATAATTTTGCATATTTTAAATATGAATTTACGCTTGCTGATAAAGCAATCGTATATCCATCTACTCCTGACAAAAATCCAAATTGAAAAATATACTTTTTTATAAAAGCAGAAACACTATGAAAAAAGGGAGAAAAACAATTCGCCTTCCGTCCTTTTCTATATAATTCTTTCGCAGCTCTAGAGCTAAATCTATTAGCTTTAACAAAAAGCTCCCCAGAATATTTGTAAGAGTAATGTATGAAATCAATTTTTACATTTTTATATTTTTTTGTTACCACGCCTGCATGGCCTTTTTTCTCAGAAAACTGTGTTTTTTTTCTATTATAAATTCTTTTAAAATAATCCGGATACCAACCAGCA
>CAZCVM010000436.1:0-2818 GCA_964501965.1 uncultured Leptospiraceae bacterium
TGGTGATAATTTTTTTGAATGGCTGTGTATCCTATGTTTTTCACGCTGCCAATGGCCAGTGGGATATCATGCAAGATCAAGTATCCTTGGAGCGAGTCATTGCTGATCCGGCTAAATATGGACTTTCAAAAAAGCAAGCGGATAAAGTGCGAGAAGTTGTGAGAGTCCAGCAATTCGCTGTGCAAGTATTGGGGCTGTCCGGAAAAAAGAATTATACTACTTTCAAAAAATTGCAGCGCAAATATGTTGCTTACCAGGTGAGCGCGTCAGACCGGTTGGCTTTCAAGCCAGTGACATGGTGGTTTCCCTTTGCCGGCACTGTGCCGTATTTAGGATATTTTACAAAAGAAAGGCAATTGCAAAAAGCAAAAAAACTTGCTAAAGCCGGGTATGATGTGCGCCAGCAAAATATCATCGGCTATAGCACTCTGGGCTGGTTTACGGACCCGCTTCTTTCGCCAATGTTACTTTTGAATAGAACAGATTTGATCAATGTGATTATTCATGAAATGGCACATGCAACCATATATTTTCCAGGAGATACCAAATTCAATGAGTCTGTGGCAACATTTTTGGGCGATGAAGGAGCTAGACTGTATTTGTTGAAATATTATGGCAAAGAATCAAAAATGTATCAGCAATATGTCAATGAGCAATATGATAAAAAAGTTTTTTCCGTCTTTATCAAAGAGGTGATGGGTCGGCTGGACTCTTTGTATAAGAGCGATATTACGGATACAAAAAAAATAAAGCGAAAAAAGCAAATAATCGCGCAAAGCCAACAGCAATGGAAAAATTATTTTTCTCGATTGAAAACAAAAAGATATTATTTTTACAGTAGTGAAAAATACAAACCCAATAACGCGTATTTTTTAAGTTATCGCCGGTATTTTCTGGATTTGGATTTATTCTATTCTGGTTATCGTAAACACAATCAGCAATACCGGAAGTTTTTAAGTTTTTTGATTGGATTCAAAAAACAATCCAGTGATAATTATTCTATATTGCTAAAAAAAAGAATAAATGGTCTGTGATCAAAAAACTATATCGGGTCTAGGTAAATATCTTTACCCCGTTCGATGATAGTGCTTCCTTTCCATTGATCATTGCTATTTGGATAATCCACATTGTAATGCAGTCCGCGGCTTTCTTTGCGGAACAAAGCAGCTTCCACTGTCAATTTAGCCACAATGATCAAATTGCGCATTTCCAGTAAACGAGGATAAAGTGTTCGTTTATTGTACATATCGCGTATCTCATCTTCCAAAACCTGTAGTCTGGCCCACGCGCGCTTGAGTCTTTGATTGGAACGGACAATACCAACATAATTCCACATTAGTGTTTTCATTTCCAGTCGATTGTGTTCTACCAGTATCTCTTCTTCTGTGTCAATGGTTCTTTGTGAATACCATTTGGGTATTTCCGGATCCGGCAAGCCTATTTTTTTCATGTTGATCAATTCATTTCCAGCACTTATAGCCGCGCTTTCGGAAAAAACCACAGCTTCGAGCAAAGAATTGGAGGCCAGACGGTTTGCGCCGTGGACTCCGGTGAATGATGTTTCGCCGCATGCATATAAATGGTCAATGGATGTCTTGGAATCCAAATCGACCTGAACGCCGCCGCACATATAATGAGCAGCAGGTACTACGGGAATCGGTTCTTGCACTAAATTGATGCCTAGTTCCAAACATTTGGCATAAATCAAAGGGAATTTTTCTTTTGTGTCTTCAGGGTCCGCATGCATAATATCCAGATAAACATTGGGCTCGCCGCTTTTTTTCATTTCATTGTCAATCGCACGCGCGACAATATCTCTGGGAGCTAAAGATTCCATTTCATGGTATGATCGCATAAAGGAAACGCCGGATTTATCTTTAAGAATCGCGCCATGGCCGCGCAGAGCTTCACTGATCAAAAACGAGTCTGCTTTTGGGTGGTACAAAGAAGTGGGATGAAATTGGAAGAACTCCATATTGCCCAATTGGGCACCAGCCCGGTAGGCCATGCCAATACCGTCTCCGGTAGCTATATGCGGATTGGTTGTGTGTAAATAAACCCGCCCGGCACCTCCGGTACTCAGCATAGTGATTTTTGCCTTAAAGCGTTTGACTTTTTTGTCCGTTGTGTCCAGTACATAGGCACCAAACGCGGCAATTTTATTGCCATAATGGTCTTTCAACTCTTCTGTCAATTCGGCCTGGTGTTGGGTAATGATGTCCACTGCATAATGATCTTCAAATATGTGGACATTTTCTAGACTGCGAATCTTGGCGAGTAGAGCTCGTTCTACTTCTTTGCCAGTATAATCGCGGGTATGCACAATTCTATGTTCACTGTGTCCGCCTTCGCGGCCCAGCTCCAATTCACCGGAATGGTCGCGGGTAAATTCTGCTCCCCATTGCATCAATTGTTTGATTTGTTTGGAACCTTTTTCCGCGAGAAGCCGGATTGCATCCGGTTTGCAAATGTGAGCCCCTGCAGTGGCCGTATCACGGATATGGGATTCAATTTTATCTGTCGGCTTGATCACTGCCGCGATGCCACCCTGGGCATAGTTGGTATTGGTTTCGCTGTCCTCTTTTTTGGTAATTATATTCACATTGCCGTATTCGGCAGCTCGAATGGCAAAAGAAAGTCCGGCAATACCGGTGCCGATGACTAGAAAATCACTTTCAAACAGATCATTTTCCTGAGGAGCCATTGTTGTATCCTTGTTGTATTTGCATTCACATATATAAAAAATAGCTAAGAACTGTATCTATGTCAAGCGGATTTTTAGAAGAAAGGGACAGAAGAAAGACTAGAAAGGGACAGA
>CAZCVM010000437.1:0-2809 GCA_964501965.1 uncultured Leptospiraceae bacterium
TATAGCGGGCGTTTTTTGCTTTTTATTTTTGGGCGATTTTGTAGAATCATCCATTGAAATATCAGATATGCTGTTTTGCCAAATCGGTCGGACACCGGCCAGCCAGACCATATCTTTATCCGGCGAATTGCCCATTGTGCCATTTTTGCTGCGGTCTGCTCCGCCCTGGTCAACAGCCCCGTATCGGGCAAAAAATCCATAAAACTTTGTGGTCAATGAATTGTCCAAAAATAGCGGCGTACTATATATGAAACCTGTACGCAGAGCATGCACATCACCATTAAAATCATCCACTGTATTTGTTCGGTGCTGATAAACAGAAATAGCATCCATACGCGAAGTATCTGCGCCAGAACCAAACCAGTCCAAAACAAGATATCGCAATTGACCATAGGATTCATTTTTCCAGTCCAATACAATGGCATCTAAATTGTCTTTGAATACAAAATCGCGCCGCATCCCTCCAATGGAAAAGAATTGACGCCCCATGCGCAAGTGGACAAGGTTTTGCTTATTTTGCCATATTTGCCATTGAAAATACAATTGACGAATGATTATATCGTTCAAACTGCGGGAATATTGAGAATGCGGTGATTGCTTTGCGGATGATTCATAGGAATTTTGAACTTGATTGCCCCATATCGCCGCATAATCCGCTTTCGCAAATATCTGCAGCTTTGGTTCCAAACGATAAGCCGCTGTCAAACGCAAGTGAGAGCTATAAAAAGATATTTGATCATCTGTTTGCTCTCTTTTTATTTCATCGGAAGTATCCAATGAGCGCATATCTGCATTGTTGAAAAAATATCCATTTGTAATAAAGTCGATGTTGAAATGGACATGATTGTTAGAATGTTTGTCTATGGCGTTGCCATAAAGCCAATTAGAATGTATGGCAAAACCGGCTAAAATTTTTGCAGTCATAAATAAAACTAAGAACTTTTGCGATTTCAATTTGCAATTTTTAAGTTGATTTTTCATTTGATTTCCCTTTCAATTTAATTGTTAATCTTGTTATTTTGCTATTATTTTATTCTTCTGAATTTTTGAATATGGAACTGGGAGCCACTACCCAATCTTGATAAGAATTGGTATCTGTCAAATTTGCACGCCATAAAGAATGATAATTTTGTATGTTTGAAATATCCACGGATTCATTTTGAATAACATGTTCATTGATATTTTTAACCGGGCGTTGCGACAAATGCCAAATAGATGATTCAAAAAATATCTGATTTATTTGGGCAAAAAAATCTTTCTGAATATCTCCATCACGGTTGGAAGTGACAACGGCATCTATGTTCTCATTGTACTTGTTTTGAATAAAAATCATAAATTCGGAAGTTACCATTTTATCTATCGTCTTTGAATAAATGTCCCATTCCCTGTCATTGGCCAAATCAATTGGTTGATCGGCAAGATAGGCTTTGGATGAATCTATCTGACCAGTGACGTCTTCATTGACATATTGGGCGATATTTTTATTTTTGATAAGAAAAATAGAAAATATCTGTCCTGTCCGAACCTGTAAATTTTGAAAACAGTACAAATCTTTTCCTGATTTGTATCGATAATCAAAAATTTTCAGACAATACCCTCGCATATCGCCAGACGATAGCGCGGTCATCTTGATATAATGCACTGGGTCTTTCAGATAGATTTCATGCAATAAAAATGAAGGCCCGGACGCGAATGTCTTCGCGCCGGTCATTGTGCTTTGGCTGGGAACAATATTGTCTTCTGGCATTACACAGGAAATAGAAAAGAACAAAATTGACGCTAGCCAAACATTTGCGAACAATTTGATCGATTTAATTTTTGTTCTTAACGCATTTTTTGCAGTTTGATTTTCCATTTTCATCCTCTCAATTTTTTGCTATTTTTTTTGGTATTGCTTGTCTTTTTCCCGTATTGTTAATCCAAATTTTCCATGCCAGCAGTTTGTCCAGTTCTGGCTGTAGCATTGCGCCAGTATTGCAAATCTGAAGAGGAATGTTGATGCGGGGAAAAATCAATGGACAAATACGAATAGGTGGATGTGCCGATATTTGCAGCAAAAGCAGTCGCGTCTGGCGTATGGGACCATTGTTCTGAACAATCAAAATTGCAGAGCTTGGCTGGGTTGTCGCTCAATCGGTCATTGGAACCGATAAGAGTTGTTTCGCTTGTCAGAAATATCTTCCCAGAAAAAGCTTGCAACGAACGCAATTGTTCTAGATGAATATCCGATACATCGTCTTCTGCCAATAAAAATATTTCACCTGGCTGTATTTGTATCGGCTCTGTCACATTGGTCATATTTGTGCATTCAGCAACAACGGAAGTCAGACAAATTTTTGTAATGACCGCATTGGTCGATGCATCGGGACCAAACTGTACTTGTAAACTGCCAGAAGTCAGAAAGACATTGTCATTGCTGAAATTTTTGATTTCAATGTAATCTTGATTTGTACCGGCGTCTGCCCATTCATTGATATGCAAAGATGTCAAATCGCTATATCCCAAAAATGACATGGCCGGATCAATGGAAACTGCCATATTGTTGGCGTCAAAAATACTTTGCAATTCTTGAATAGTGTACTTTGTGCCCGGATCTTGCGTTGCCAGTTGAAGCAAAATAGAATCCGGCGACACCTGATTTGCGGTCACGATCGACAGATTGGGGGTGAATGCGATTTTTTGGTCAAAATCATGGATCGTATCTGGCTGCAAAGGCCCGGAAAAAGTCATTTTTACCTCGGTCGCGGAAACAGAACGCAAGGAAATCAATCGAGTCGCTGGATATTCATTGTCTTGTCCCAGAGATACT
>CAZCVM010000438.1:0-2797 GCA_964501965.1 uncultured Leptospiraceae bacterium
TGGATAAGGACCAACTTAATACTTTTCTGCTGAATAAATCTATAATGGCCACGAGATACACATTGCCTGTGGGCAATCTAATATAGGTAATATCCGATGCCCATACTTGATTTGGAAGCCAGATATCTTTATCCTTTAGTAGATAAGGATATTTTGGGTCATTTTTTGAAGGAATTGATAATTTTTTGCTAGGAAAAACCGCTTTTAGGCCCATTTTTTGCATTATTAGGCGAATTTGCTTTTCAGTATATCCATGATTCTCTACTGCTTTAGCAATTTTTCGATAACCATAGAATGGCCGTTTTTCAATCTCTTTGAAAATAGTCTTAACTACTTCAAGCTCTCGAAGATTCACATCCTTTCTTGGCTTATAATAATAAGCAGATCTACTTATTCCCATTAATTTACATTGATCTGTTATACTCAACATCTTATGATCCTTATTTACAGCTCTGGCTCTGTGCCGTAGATTTGTCTGTACTTTTTTTTTAGAAATTCTTTCTCGACTTGAAGTACTCCTATTTGATTATACAAAGCATCCATTTTCTTTTCATTCTCTGTTTCAACGGATACCTTTTTTTTTCGATCGAAGACCTCTGCTGCTCCCTCGGTAAGAAGCTTTTTCCATTGAGTTATCATATTCGGATGAACTTTATATATTTGAGCCAGATCCTGGATTGTCTTCTCTCCTTTTAGTGCTTCAATGGCTACTTTTGCTTTCATTTCTTTGCTATATTTTGTTTTTCGCATTGTTTTTTCTCCCTATTGGTAATTTTTAGGAAGAAATCCACTTTGTCTATCCAATTTTTTTGTCTGGATTTTTCGGCTCACTATAACATGCTACAAATTGATAATCTTTTGTCAAAGAATAAAATCACAAAAAATAAAAATTGTGTTATTATTTTTAGAGACATTTTAAACATTATGTCTCATTTTATATTAACACAGAGGGTATCGAGAAGGTATGGAAAAGGCCTATGTCCTGCGATCAAAATCCGAAAAATAAACTGTTATAAGGCTATGTGCCATTTTAATGGTATATAGCCTGCGCTAAATGTCAACAAAGTTGCTCTCAATTGTAAATGGAAAAATGAGAATTGCTATTAAAGACAAACTTCTTCATAAAAACCCGCTCTAAGGTCTTTTTCATACTGAAAAGTCCTTTTAAACAGTTTGTGCTTAAAATTTATTAAATACCACAAATCCGGAAAAGTCACCATGATTACTGACAACTACCATGACTACAAAGACATACTGCTGAATATGCTGAACCGATAAGGGGTCAGATCAAGAACGTACAGACGGAATTAGCCAGTACCTTCAGCAGCCTCAAGGGCTACTGAAGGCGAAGCCTTTTAACGTGTTCCTACTGTATCATTCCAGATCTTTTTAATACGACAGCCCCCGCCACAGTCCTGAAGAGCTCTTTGTTCGGCAGCACGTCTATTATTAAAACCTGTGCCTACACCTATTCTTCCGGTACTTTCGTTTCTGGCTAAAGCCCCCCATCCTCTTGATGCATTTTGATGAAAAATACGGCAATTATTGCAATATTTATGGCACATCTGAAGAGCTCTTTGCCGAGCAGCATGTATAGTCGTATGGTTGTAAGCATGCCCATATGCTCCATTACAACCCTGAGCACATGCTACAGCGGCATTAGCCTTTTGATTACTGCTGAAAAGAAAAACCATTGCTGCAAAAAAAACCAATGAAACGGCAAAAAATAATTTTTTCATGCTGACTCCTTAATATGTAAATTTTATATTCATCAAATTTTTTATGCAGAGTGGAGTGCACCTCTAAAACTGTAAAGATAATTTTTTAATTTTTTCCTTTTTCTTTCATAAATTGCATAGGGGATTTATTACCTAAAGCCGTTTTTCCCAAAAATTCTTTGGCTGGCCTTACCGGGCTGCTTATTGTTATCCAATAAAAATTTGAGCTAAGCAATATTTTGCTCTGACAAAATTGAAGAGCGCAAATATTGCGGTATTTTGTATATATCCATTACCTGCTGTTCGACCTTATAGCGCAGGTCATTTATTTGTTGAGGAAGCTGCTTTTTTTGCTCCATAAAAAATTCTTTCAAATGATCTTTAGCAAGGGTTTTATAAGCAGTTGATTGGGCCATATACAATTTACTCAAATTGTCCGCCTGACTGGTCAGTTCCTCTTGAACAGATCGTTCTGGAATAGCAAGAGGCAGCAAATTCAAATCGCCTTGCAATACCCTGTGTGTAAAAAAATTACTTTTGTAATAAAAATTTAGCAAAGCGGAATTTAACAAGGCTACCAGGTATTCTTCACTAAAACTATTGTTTTGCAGATGAAAACTATTTACATTATTTAAATGATACCGGCCTTTATTGTCAATGGCAAATTTCAATTGACTGGAAATAAATCGATACAGTATTTTCTTTTCCTTGCGAAATATTTCTTTGCTATGACTTTGCTGAAAAAGATCGCTTTGAAAATATATCCAATGCGCTGAATCTTTTATCTGATAAGGCTCCAAATCACGCCCCACAATAATTTTTTCTGCCCGGTCATGAAATTTATGAGTCATCAAATGCTTCTTATTGTTGCCGGTTACTATGCCCATATAATACTGTCCCAGCTCATTGAGGCAAGCAACCGGAGCATTCGCCCGTATCAATTGTGCAACTGTTTCACTACGCCTGGACCAATGGACATTGAAAATAAAAAACGGATTTTGATTGTAACTTTCCTGATCTATATAAAATATTTGATCGCGTGCGTCTTGTTTGCTTTTTTTACTATGCTTACTATGTTT
>CAZCVM010000439.1:0-2794 GCA_964501965.1 uncultured Leptospiraceae bacterium
TTGTGCACTACATTTTTGATAAAATCATTTTGCTTGTTGGCTCTATTGGATTCAGATACAGCCCGGTGCTGTGCGCGGTCCACTTCTTGCGTCAAATCAATAAATTTCCGAATCACCGCAATCATAGAAAAAACCACAAAAAGAGTAATACCCACAGAAAAACGCGAATGAGTGCTTGCTGGAAAAGGATCATAACGTACACCGGTATGAACATGTAATGTGTCAATCGCGGCTCCGTGCACAGCAAAAAATAAGCCAATAAACGGCAAAAGTAAATACCTCGTCCGTTTATTCTTGGCCATGTCAAAAATAAAAATTGTCATGCTATACAAAATCCACAGAGCCAAAAACAAATCCCGCAAAGCATATACGATCCCTTCCTGACCACGGCCATGATCACCCTGAAATTTGAGCCAGGTGGCTTTATGTTGCGTCATGGAAATAAACAAATCAGGAATCATATAGGCCAATAATGCAGCGACCACAGCAAAAACCAAACCAAACAGGGCCAGAAACTGATTGACTTTACGCCATTTCTCCCCTATATCCAATATATGCATCAGCAAATACGGCAAAGCAAAAAGAAAAAACGCGCCGCTGACCTGCTCAGTTCTGTGAAATTGCATACCAATTTTCGGCAGCAATGAATAGCCGCCCAGAAAAAGGACCAGGGTTTCACTGAATACAAATATTGTGCCAAAAAGGCCCAAAAAAAGCATAGCCAAATGCAGCTTATCTCTCGTGCGCCAATAAAAATACACAAATAGACCCAGGCCCATAAACATATTGCGGGAGCCAGCAATTGCCCTACTTGCAGCGGTGCTTCAAACTTCATTTTTTAACCACCAGTAATCGCGGATTGTAAAAAAATTGTGCTGATCGAGCGTTGGTACTGTTCACATAGTCTTAAAATTTTTCTAAATCCAAATTAAGTTTGCGCTTTGTACTTACTAAAAATCGGATTTATCGTTTTTTTCATTCTTGTATGAGTCGGATTGTGTGCTTTCTTTATTTTGACTGGGTTCAAACAAGTCAGACAAAAATGTACGAATTTTGCCCAACAATGGAATATCCCATTCTTCTTTTTTGTACCCTTTGTATGCTGCGATAGCAGACAATCCCAGGAAAACGAGAATCCCGGTATATGTTATTGCCGGAACAATAAAAGCTTTAACTCCAATCCAGCTCAACAAATGACTCAATACAGGCAAATTGTTCAAAATCCAGACAATCGCCATAAGTCCGATAAATAACACTGACAACACAGCAGACTGTTTTGCGTGAAACTGAGCCAGGTCGCTTTCCTTTTTTGTAAAAAAAGGTATCATCCAGCCAATGAATGGGATGTAACCAATTGCCGCGTAAAAATGAAAATTGTCTTTACTCTCCACGGAATCCCTGACTTTATTTTTGACTTCTTTTGTTTTTGTGGTTACTTTTTTTAGCAATGATTTTTCTTCATTGGAATCCATATTGTCATCCATATTGTCATTGTCATGAAATTCATTGTTTGCCATTAAACGCCCCCAATTGCTTATTTTTTTGAATATTAAATTGCTTTTTGTAGATTATTGCCTCATGATCACAATAATCACTTTAATCAATACAATCATATTAATAAATAAAATATATAAATACCCTGTTTTTTTGTCAATGCAATCTTATTTTTTATTTTGGATAGATAAAACAAAAAAAATGAATCGAATATCCTATAGGAATAATAGAAGAACTTTAATGGCTTGGATATAATGGATATAACCAATGAAGATCCATTCAAATCTGGCCTGCCAGGATTCGAACCTGGGATGGCGGGACCAAAACCCGCTGCCTTACCACTTGGCGACAGGCCATTATTGAATATATGTCATAAATGTTAAGGGATACGCAGATTGCAACTCTTTTTTTATTTTGGCAATCCTTTGAGATGTTATTTTTGGAGAAAATAGCGCAAAAATCGCGGAACCTGAGCCGCAAATATCACTATAAAGCAGATCCTTTCCTGCTATTTGTTTGACTTGGTCAAAAAGTGTATTGTACCTGTCATCCTGTTTTTGCAGCACAGCAGTAAAATCATTCACAAAATGAGAAAACGCGCTCGCATAGGGCAAATCACTCCATTTCTGGGCAGTTCGTTGAAAATCTCCGCGCAATGCAGTCAATTGCTCATTCGTCAAAGCCGGCCTATCCAGGGCCTGGTATGCCTGGCCAGTGCTGCTGTGCCAGGGCGGCTTTACCACAATCAATGGTAAGCCTTGAAAAGCTGGTGCTGACCCCAGAAATCTTTCTCCAATGCCACCCCAAAACGATGCCTTTTGATGCAAAAAAAAGGAAACATCCGCGCCAACATAGCTGGCAATGTCAGCCCAAAATGGCTGCTTGACATGGGGATACCATTGTGCCAGACTACGCAGCAAAGCAGCAGCATTGCTTGATCCGCCGCCCATACCGGCTTGTGAAGGTATATTTTTGATCAAAACAATGGTCCATTTATGCTTTCGTATATCTGCCAAAGCTTCCTGGGCTGCTTTATCCCTGCTTTGCGAGCAAGAGCGGACAACCTGATAAAAAGCTGACACAATAGAATTGCTCTGTGGCTCTATGCCGGTAAAAATGGTTTTGGCTGCATAGCTTTGGGCAATCATCTCCGGTAAAGAATCATGGGCCATCAGTAAACGCGAAAAAACAATAGCAAAATCCACAAATACGCCCATTTCCGCTAAATTGTATGCCTGAACAAAATATTTGTCAGGATTGGGCAATGATCGTGATTGGCTATTTTTATTCTGTTTTTTTT
>CAZCVM010000440.1:0-2785 GCA_964501965.1 uncultured Leptospiraceae bacterium
CTTTTTCCATCTACTGGCACAAGTATATCCGGCAGTTATGGCAATAGTCTTTTTTCCGGCGGCACTGGAGTATACCACCGTTCCAATGTCAACCTGGCTGTTTCCCAGTCCATTGTACAAAATTCTTTTGGAATTTTGACCAGAATGCAAGAAAAAAAAATAACTATAGACAGCCAGATTGTCCGTTACCAAATCATTGAAGCTTATGAAGAATACCTAGCCGCTTTGATACAAATTTATTTGGAATGGTATCGCACAGCCAAAAACCTATCCGCAACGGAAAACACGCTAGCCTACAATCTGGATTTGCTCCAACTTGTCACGCGCAAAAAAAGATTTCGGGTCGCTTTGGCCGAAGATGTCCATAAAATTGAATTGGAAGTGATTCTCGCGCGTGAGAACCTGGAAGAGCTAAAAACCCAATTGATCAATTTGGAAAAAAAAATCCGCAAATTGACCGGACTGGACAAAGAGCAGCCAGGTATTCAAATCATTCCTCAAAAACCAGAGTTCATTGTTCCGTCATTAAATTTATCGGACAATCAAAGGCGGATACAAAAAAAAAGCCGCACCTTTCAAATTTTTGCAGACGCAGAAAAATCCGCACTGCTTGCGCAAGACATAGCGAAACGCAGTCTTTTACCGGAAGTAAACCTATTCATGGGTTATCAAGCCATTGGCCGGGAATATGATTTGCAAAACCGAACCCACAATGTCTATGCCGGAGTCAGTGCGGCGATGAATTTTGGTAAACAAAAAGAAAAAGCGGATTACCAAATCAAATCTATTGATCTACAAAAACAACGTTTGCAAACCCAAAAAAATCTGTTTGACCTGGAAATACATATCCAAGAATTGATAAGCATGATTGCAAAGCAAAAAAAACGCGTTGAGTTTGCCCGAAAACGTCTGGCTCTGGCACAAAAAATATTGAATGCTGAACGACGCAATTACAATATCGGACGAAAGGCATTGAATGACCTTATCCTTGCAAAAAAATCCATGGAAAATTCTCGCTATGACTTAATTGATCAAGAAATGGTCTACCAGAGTTTAGTTATTGAATGGCTAAAAACCACAGATATATTGGTAAACGAAAAGAAAAAAGTACACCGTTCTTTTCAACCTTAATGCAAGATTTATTGTTTTCCGTGTACCATCAATATTTCACTTTTTTTGCAGTTATTTGTGCCATTTCTTTATCATTTTTCTAAACAAAAATTACTCCTTTACTATGGTGGCATTATTTAATAAGCGATATTTCCCTGGCTTTTGGATATCAATAATTAACGGGCCGATTTGATCATGCCGTTTTCCGGCCCTAGCCGCGACAATATCCTCATTTTTTTCCAATCGATAACCACGGATTTTCAGATATGCCGGCGTTTCAGGGTCATTCATTTCTTTTTCAGTCAAAGCTTCAAAATTGTAACCTTTATTTTCAACTATTATGCTATCCATAGTCAAATGCGCTTCCGGATGCAAGCGCACAATCAATGTGCTTCCTGGTTTGATTTGAATATTTTTACAAATTATATTTTTGCCTTGCAATACCATAGTAGAGTTTTTACCCAAATGCCCGCCTTGTATTTTTTGACGCAATTCCTGAATCGAACATGCCAGTTCGGGATATAGTACCACATTGGCGCATTGCGCAAACGGGACCCCCTGATAGAGCATGTCCGTTTCTTCATCAAAGGTAACCTGACAAAAAGACAACTTTTTCCTTTGTGCGAAATAGTAATCAGACTCCGCAGTAGCAGCAGACTCCGGCGGCTGCCCATTGGCTGCCTTGGCGGCAGCATCCTGAACATTGTTTTTATCCGGGCTAAAGCACCATTTCCGGTCCAATAATGTCACTCCCACACGATGATCTTTATGGAGCAATTTGGGATAATCTTGCATCATTGTTTCTAAGCGTGTAGGCTTTTTGAAATTTGTTCTTTTTTCATCCGCGTATTTGGGATTGACAAATTCGGCGATGATTCCGTTTGTCTTATCCAAAACCGGCACATAAGATGATAATTTTATAATCAGCACATTGGCATTGCCCGGATAGGGAGATAAACCATTTTCCTGGGCAACATCGCCGTCTGGACTTACTGTTTCTCGAAGCAAAGCGTCCAATTGATTGTATTCTACATTGATGGTTAGTTCTCCATCTTCATTGACCAGCTTCGTAATGGCCCCAACTGCTTCTTTGGGAACTCGCGGTATACCAACGGAATTGAAGTCAAATTGTTTCAAAACAGAAATTCCCAACATAGGCACAATACCATTAAAAACTTGACCATTTGTGTCTTGAATAAAAGCCAAATGGGTTTTTCCCATGGTTAAAAATTGTCGTGCTAAACCAGATGAATGGAGCAATAAATGAATATCTCCATGACCATGGGGTTTCAATTGCAATTGATACGATTCGGCCAAAGCCAATCTCGCGTCATTGTCCGCTATCGCCGGAACCAATTCTTGTTTCACAATGTGGATTTGATCCTGGTCCAAACCAAAAAATTCATTTTTATTTAATACTGTCAAAGTTTTGTCATGAGTATCCTCTGAGGTCATGATTACCAGAGGAATTTTTGTATTCACTCGATCTTCCAAAGCCAAAATATGTTGAGCATACAATTGAATGTAACTGGCTTGCGCGGTAATTTGTACCGGAATATTAATTTTGATCCCCGGATAGCCCAGTCGTTCTCCAAGCCCTCCGGCGACCAGGACCACCACCAAGCCTTCGGCAGCTTTGATTCCTTGTTGTTCCGCTTGATGATACAATTCACCA
>CAZCVM010000441.1:0-2772 GCA_964501965.1 uncultured Leptospiraceae bacterium
TTAATATCGTGCTCTTGGCGCATTACCTGTCCAGTATTGTTTGCCAGGAAAATTTGTCTTTTTCGCTCATTGATGATCAGAATTTTGTTTCGATACGGAGTAATGCCTTCCAGGTCGATTTTGTGCCAGGCAATTTTTTTGGAATTTGGATGCGACACCAGGGACAGAGCTTTTTTTACTATTAGATGGGTTTGATTGGGGTTTAGCACCAGTTCGTATACATATTGATCTGTCTTGTTGTCACTGACTGTAAAAATCCTATTGGCATGGATCATTAGACCTGAGGGTTCAAAGTTGTTTGATGGGGGGCATATTTTGCATTGAATAGGGTAGATAGTGTATCCGGAAAGCTTTTGCGCTTGGATTTCTGTGACTAGGTTTTTTTTTGCAAAATTCATAAAGAAAAATGTGATGCCCATTGCGCTAAGCAGTAGAGTGTAGAAAATTTTTTTTTGGTTGAATTTTTTCATGGAATTTAATCTTTTAAGTTCGTTTTGGGAGATGAGTTTTTTTTGTTTGGTATAAATCTCATTGACTATGTTTTTACAATGTCTGTTGTATGGCAATTAATAAAAATTAAGGCGAAATATTTTGCAATTTGTTGCTGATTTACATATTCATTCCCATTATTCCATTGCAACCAGCAAACTCTTGGTGCCGGAATATTTGGAATATTGGGCAAAACTCAAAGGAGTGCAGGTTGTCGGTACTGGCGATTGTATTCATCCTGGCTGGTATTCGGAATTGGTGGAAAAACTCCAACCTATTGGAAATGGATTGTTCCAATTGAAACCTGAATTTCGGTTGCCAGAGACAAAAGTTTTGGGCTCTCATTTTCCAGAAGTACATTTTATATTAACTGGGGAGTTGAGCTCTATTTACAAAAAAGACGGCAAAGTACGCAAGGTACACAATGTAGCAGTTTTTCCAGATTTTGAGTCCTTAAAAAAAGTCCAAAGCCAGTTGGATAGTATGGGAAACATCCGTTCGGACGGTCGTCCCATATTGGGGATTGATAGTCATGATATTTTGGAAATGGTTTTGCATAGCAATGAACATAGTTTTGTGATTCCAGCTCATATTTGGACGCCCTGGTTTTCCGTACTTGGATCCAAATCTGGATTTGATACGATTGACCAATGCTATGGCGATTTGACCGGGGAAATTTTCGCGCTGGAAACAGGGCTATCCAGTGATCCAGCTATGAATTGGGTATGCAGTTTTTTGGACAATTTTGTGCTGATTTCCAATTCGGACGCGCATTCTCCGCAAAAATTGGCTCGTGAAGCAAATGTGTTTGATTGCGACAAATCTTATGAAGGAATATACAAGGCACTCAAAACAGGGAATGGTTTTCTGGGTACTTTGGAATTTTTTGCCCAGGAAGGTAAATACCATTTTGACGGACATAGAAAATGCGGTATTCGGTTTACTCCTTTGGAAACATTGCATCATCAGGGCATTTGTCCGGTATGCCAGGGAAAGCTGACAAAAGGAGTGATGTATCGAGTTGCTGAATTGGCAGATCGGCCTTTGACCATGCCGCCCAAAGGCAAACCTTATATATCTCTAACGCCATTGCCGGAGATCATCGCTGAAGTAATGGATGTCAAAAATAGCCAAAGTAAAAAAGTAATGGCCAGATATCTTGCAATGATTCAGGAGCTGGGCAGTGAGTTGGCCATATTGCAGCATTGTGATGTTGAAGATATTGCTTTTCTTTCAGGCCCAAGAATGGCGGACGCAATCACCCGACTGCGTTCTGGACAGGTCCATATTGAAGAAGGCTATGATGGTGTCTTTGGCCGGATACGTATGTTTGATCCAGTTTTGAAAAATAATGATATAGGTCAGGATAAAAACAGGTATGTCTTGTGTCTTGCTCAAAACAAAATTAATCTTCCGGCGCATATACCTTTTGACATTGTGGCATTTAAAAAAATTATTCAAAATAAAAATAATCTTGCCATACAATCAAGCATAGATTCGAGCATAGAAGAGCCTATGCCAACCACAGGCGTACCTCAAGCTATCTCCGAAGTTATGTCGCGGGCGGTATTTCATGGAACAGGTCCGGCACGGGTTATTGCTGGACCAGGTTCCGGCAAAACCCATGTACTGGTGCAAAGAATTGAAAATTTAATAGACCAGTATTCTGTGTCGCCGGAAAAAATTTTGGCAATAACTTTTACCAATAAGGCGGCCAATGAAATTAAAGAAAGATTGTCTCATCAAAAAACAGATTCAAGCAAAGTGGTTGTGTCCACGTTTCATGCTTTGGGTTATAGAATTTTGCAGCAGGAATTGCATTTACTGGGTTGGGAAAAAGGGTGGTACATTGTAGATGATCATGACAAAGCAGACATCATGGCAGATGTTTTGGCTTCCCATGGAGAAACAAAGAAAAATCTAAAAAAAGTTCTATCTCAAATCAGCCGGTACAAACAACATCTGGCACAAATAGCAGATGCAAATAAAGATATGCCCAAAATTTTGATCTTATTTGAAACATATCAAAATCAATTGAAAAAATACAATGCGGTAGATTTGGATGACTTGATTTTCCTTGTAAATGAGTTGTTTCAGACCAATCCAAATGTGTTGAAAAAATGGCAAGAGATTTTTTGCTATTGCCTGGTAGATGAATTTCAAGATATCAATGCTGGTCAATGGAAAATGCTGCAAAGCATTTTCCCGCCGCCTGGGGCCAATGTATTTATTATTGGTGATCCAAATCAGGCGATTTATGGATTTCGTGGAAGTGATTCTAGG
>CAZCVM010000442.1:0-2770 GCA_964501965.1 uncultured Leptospiraceae bacterium
TTTATTATTTTAATAAAAGCGCAAAGTGCATTAAGCCAAAAATTTTTTTATTTCCTCTGTTGTTAGTACTTTACCAAAACTTTTGACCGCTTCATCCACCACAAGTGCCGGGGTGGTCATTACACCGTATCCCATGATTTGATTCATGTCTTTGACTTTTTCTATTTGGTATTCAATAGCCAGAGCATCAGCCGCGATTTTCGTGTTGGCTTCCAGTTTTTCACATTTGGCGCAGCCGCCACCTAAAATTTTTATTGTTTTCATATATCCTCCCTAAAATAAATTTAAAAACTAAGTAAATAAAAATAAAGCAAAATCAATCGTCCAATAGATTTTCGACAATCGCTTTTATATCCGTAGTCAGAAAAGATGTCATTGGCTTGATCTTTTTGTAATTGGAATAGAATACAAAAGGCACTTTATAGTCCTCCGGATGATTTGTGGCATGGATTCGGCCATGACCGGCATGATCGCTGGTGATAATGATGACAAATTTTTGCTGGGTCATAATTTTTTCAATTAGGTTTCTTAGTTTTGCGTCTATTTGCTTGAAATGTTCCATGTATGCGGGAGAAAGCCAGCCATGTCGTTTGCCAATAAAATCCAATCCGCTGGTGTGTAAAAATGTAAATGATTTTTGCTTGTTTTGGATAAATTCATCCGCAGCAGCAATGGTTTTCAATCCTGCTAATCTATGAACATCTATTTGATCATTGACCAAATACCCCAAATTCCCTTTGGAATAAAAATATCCCGTAGTAAATCCTTTTTCTTTTGCTTTGGTAAAAAATGTCGGATGCTGATTGCGCGGTTGCCCTGGTCCCCAGCCATTGGATACCTGGCCGGATAATTCCGGTGTCAATCCAGTAAACATCGCAGTATGGTTAAATAGTGTCATCGGAGGATCAATACTGCGGCCATCTAAAAAGCCATAGCCTTTTTTTATTAGAGAATAAATGAACGGTGATGTGTTTTCACCGACCGCGTTTGGATGAAGCGCGTCAATGGAGATCACCAGAAAATGGTGACCATTTTGCTTTTTTTTGGATTGGCTATTCTTGGGCGAACAGGCAATCATTAAAAAGGCAAGCATCATTACAAAAATTGTTTGCGCCATTTTGTTGCCATAGTGATTATTGTTGCTATGGTGACGGTTGCCACTGTTAGTGCAAATTTTTTGCACTAATGGCAAGAAGGTTTTTTTTATATTCTTTACATTTTTCATGCTTGAAGTGGTCATAATTAATTGTTCCTTTGTTATTTGTTGGAAAAAGTTATTTGTTGAAAAATAAAACTATTTAAAAATATACACTAAAAGAAATTGCCATAAATCATACCGCTCAATGCTGACATTATGACAACCAAAAAAATAAAAACAATGGTTTTTTTTGTGCCCATAACGGTGCGGATAACAAGCATATTGGGCAAGGACAGGGCAGGGCCGGCCAAAAGAAGGGCCAATGCCGGGCCTTTTCCCATGCCAGCACCTATCAATCCTTGCAAGATGGGTATTTCGGTTAAGGTCGCAAAATACATAAATGCTCCGGCTATAGCGGCAAAAAAGTTTGCTCCTATGCCGTTGCCGCCTACAGAATTCTCAATCCAGGATGAGGGTATCAACCCTTCATGGCCTGGTCTGCCCAAAAGAAAGCCAGCTATGAGTACTCCAAATAATAAAAGCGGCAGTATTTGTTTAGCAAAATCCCAGGTCTGGTTGAACCATTCTTTGTTTTCGTCTGTGCTTTGTCCCAGCAAAAGCATTAGACCAGCGGCAGCAAGGATAAACGGTATCTCTACTCCCCATTGCAACTGGTATACAAAAACCAATGCAGCAATGATTGTAATAAAAAATAGCATAGCAATTTTCCAGGCTCGGATGCCAAACCAGTACTTGAGGATGATTCCAAGAAGTATGCCGAAAAAACTGGTGATTTCCCATTTGGCTGCGTAAATGAGCCCGGCAATACCATCCGCAGATTTGCCCCAATTGGCAAACACAAGTATGGCTACTAGAGTAAAAAAATACAAAGCATTTTGCCCTAGGGAGCGTTGATTTTCTTCCGGTAAAATGACCATTTGCGCGTCATTTTCCTTTTGTTCATTACGAAAAATAAACTGCATAATAAGGCCAATGATTATGCTAAATACAATTGCTCCTACAGCGCGTGCAATGCCTAGCTCCATGCCGAGTACATTGGCAGTGAGGATAATGGCCATAATATTAATGGCCGGTCCGGAATAAAGGAAAGTAACGGCTGGTCCGAGTCCAGCACCCATCCGGTATATGCCGGAAAATAATGGCAATATTGTGCAAGAGCATACCGCTAAAATACCTCCGGACACGGAAGAAACACCATAAGAAATCCATTTATTTGCTTTGGGGCCAAGGTACTGAATGACCGAGGATTGGCTGACAAACGCAGCTATAGCACCAGCAATAAAGAATGCCGGTATCAAACACAGGATGACATGTTCTTGGCTGTACCATTTGGCGAGATGCAATGCTTCCTTGAGTGCATTGTCTATCAATACAAATCCTGTGATACTCCAGCCATCAAATGTGGCATTGTTTATGGGTAAAAAATAAAATATCAGAAAAATGCTGCTAATTATTAAAAAAATAAGCCATTCTTTGCGATTTTCTTGTTGAAACACGGGCATTGTTGACCTTCTTGAGTTAATTTAAATTTTTTCTTTATTTGGTTAATAAGCCAAATATAATATATTCTAGCAAAGAAGGCAAATGAAAAGAAAATATTTTTTTTATTTG
>CAZCVM010000443.1:0-2745 GCA_964501965.1 uncultured Leptospiraceae bacterium
ATTTAGATTCTATGATTTTGTACAGCAAACGGCAATCCCTCAAATTTATCATTTTGCACAAATTCAAAAAATATCCTATATTTGGCTGGGCACTCGCTTTACAAGGCCATTTGTTCATCAAACATGGCAAAGGCAAAAAAGCTTTGATCACCATAGAAAAAGCAATCCGAAAGCTCAAACAAGGAACATCCATTATGATTTTTCCAGAAGGCAAACGCAGCCCACATTTAACCGAGTTCCAAAAAGGGGGCTTTCGGATGGCAGTCAAATCCAAATTGCCCATTATCCCGGTCACCATTTCTGGATCATGGCAGGCAATGCCCCGTGGAAAATTTCGTATTTATGGCCGCAAAATACGGGTAGTATTTGGAAAACCCATAGACACTGTCAAGTATACGGAAAAGCAAGTCAATGAACTGGTAACCAAAGTGCGATTAGAAATTCACAAACATTTGACAGAATTTGAACAAAAACAAGAACCAGGGAAAAACCTAAATGATCCAAGGCTATCTGCTTCTTAGTTTGCTTCTTAGTTTGCTTTTTAGTTTGCTTTTTAGTTTGCTGCACCCATTCTTAAACAAAAAATATTAAAAAAAAAGGAAAAACTCGATCAAGCACTATGACAAAAAAATCGTCCAACCGGTCATTCGCTTTTATGACCGCGATCATATTGATAACTGTGCTTTTAGTTGCTGTGTGGGAATATACATACACAGTAGCGCAAAACCTGCGTTTATCTTACAACATGGTCAAAGAAGTACAGGCAATAAGTATTGCCAGAGCTTCCTTTCGCGGTGCTTTGGCAATATTGAAAATGGATAGCGACTCGGAAGACGGTATGCATGATCAATGGCGTGCTCTAATGCCGCCCATGATTCCCCTGGGTACGGGAACAGCAAAACTGGAAGTGTTTGCGGAAGATAGCAAGCTCAATGTGAATCATCTGGTCAATGATTATGACAGTGAAATGAACACTACGATTCATTCCTATCTCACCGAGCTTTTTATCATGCTCGGCTATGACATGAACAAAGTTTTTGCGATTATTGATTTTATTGATAAAGACAGCATCACTTCCGCTTACGGTGCGGAAGCAGATTATTATGAAAGATTAAAACCGCCGATTACCATTAAAAACAGTTCTTTGGATTCTATTTATGAATTGGCTACGATCAAAGGTATCACCATCCCAATGCTCAAAGGCACTATCAAAAACAAAGAATTGGCAGACAAAATGAAAGACCAGGAAATCCCTTACTCCACAGCATTGCTGGATTATCTAACGGTTTATGGAGACTACGCGAAAGATAAATCCGGTAAAACAAGGAACTTTGGTTCATTAAATCTAAACTTTATACCATTGCTGCTTTTGAAAGCCATGGACCAGGATTTATCTGATTTTACATTGAAGCGCATCCACGAAGACCGTGAATCCGGCAATTTTACGCAAAAAGATATTTCCAATCAAGATTTGATGATTACGAATTATGGAATGTCAATCAATACATACAATTATCTTTTTGGCACCGAGGACGGAGATCCGCGCATTACTGTAAAAAGTAAATTTTTTCGCATTCGAGGAGTGGGCGAAGTGGACAATATCACAAAAATAGTTGAAGCCGTTGTCAAACGGGAAAGTAAACAATTCAAAATACTTTTTTATTCAGAAAAATAATCAGAAAATGACATCATTTCTTCTGAATATAAATCAGCAAAATTTAATATTTTAAAATATTTCTAAAACAATAAAGGTGGACACAATCATGTCAAACAAACAATTTCCCTTAACAAAATCACAAACAGAAAAAATCATCCATCAATACCCTACTCCTTTTCATTTGTATGATGAAAAGGCCATACGCCAAAATATTGTACGCCTGCAGCAAGCTTTTGACTGGGCTCCGGCATTCAAAGAATATTTTGCCGTCAAAGCCTGTCCCAATCCGCATATTTTGCGTATATTGCGTCAACATGGCTGCGGCGCGGATTGCAGTTCCATGGGAGAATTGATCATGGCGCAAAAAGTTGGAATCATAGGCGAAGAAATCATGTTTACTTCCAATGATACGCCAGCAGAAGAATTTGCCATGGCCAATGAGTTGGGCGGCATTATCAATTTTGATGATATTTCACATATACCTTTTTTCGAAACTCAAGTCGGACCATTACCTGATCTGGCCTGTCTGCGTTACAACCCCGGCACTCAAAAAAAAGGCAATGCCATTATCGGCAATCCAGAAGAAGCCAAATACGGCTTTACCAGAGATCAAGCTTTGGAAGGTTACAAGCTGCTCAAAGAAAAAGGCGTCAAACGTTTTGGATTGCATACAATGGTCGCATCCAATGAACTTGACGCGGCATACTTCATTGAAACCGCGCATTTGCTGTTTGATCTAGTCAATGACGCAGAAAAAGAATTGGATATTCAATTTGAGTTTGTCAATTTGGGCGGAGGTATCGGCATTCCATACAAACCTGAAGACAAAGAAGTAGATCTGGAATACATCGGCGCAGGTATTCAAAAATTGTACCAGGAAAAAATTGCTTCGCGAGGCCGTTCGTTAAAAATCTATATGGAAATGGGAAGAATGATAACCGGGCCATTCGGGTATTTAGTATCCAAAGTCTTGCACAAAAAACAGACTTACAAAGAATACATTGGCTTGGATAGCTGTATGGCAGACCTAATGCGGCCAGCACTATACGGTGCGTATCACCACATTACTGTTTTGGGCAAAGAAAATG
>CAZCVM010000444.1:0-2743 GCA_964501965.1 uncultured Leptospiraceae bacterium
AAAAATGACGTCATCTGTGTTTCGGTCACAAGATGGCGTGATAGCATTTAAAAAATGGCGTATTGTGCAAGAGCGGCCCTGATTTCCTAATTGTATTTTTCAGTCTATCTTTCTTCGTTGCCGAGTTGCAAAAGAACTGTAAAAAATCTGGTAATGCTGGTCTAGAAGTCATGCTTGGTGGCCATGGTGATGTCAATTTGTATTTTTATTGCACTACTGTGAATATTAGCACTGACTTTGGTGTTATTGTTGTTGTCTGTGAGCGATGTGAGCGATAATAAGCGTCTATAAAATACAGAATATCTCCGCGGTTCATTGCAGATTTACTGGCCAGTTGGTGCCGCATCGCCGGGCATAAGAAGGTACCTACCCATGATGATTACAGATATCATCCTAGAGAACGAACACGAAGACCGACGGATCATCATTGACACTAAATTCACCAATATTCTGACCGTCGCGCAGTACGGGGACGGTCAAAGGTTCAAAACCGGCCATATCTACCAGCTTTACTCCTATCTTCGTAGTCAGGAGTTCGAAGATGATCCACACTCCCTGAGCTCAGAAGGTATGTTGCTGTATCCGGCAATCGGCGTTGACGTGGATGAAGCCGCCGCGCTTCAGGGCCACAAGCTGCGCTTTGCCACGATCGACCTTGCCGAACCGACGGCCTCCGTTTTGGAGAAGTTGAGACAGCTTCCATTGCGGAGCCAGTTCACCAAGTCATTGCAATCGTCTTAGTAACAGTGAAGTTGGTCGTATCAGCTGGTCTTTTGTCTCCCTATTTTGGGACCTGCCCTATGGTCTAGGCTGATGATCTGAAAAGCCCGACGCGCAGCGACGTTGGTCGAGCACTCGATCGAGGTTCTGAAGCGAGTCCAAGACTTCGAAGTGAAGCGGCGAACCTTCGGGAATGTACGCTAGGCGATCCTGGAATTCTTTCAAAGCAGCAGCACGGCAGCAATCTCCAGCAATGTGGCCCCATTCATGGCCAGGTAACTGGCCGCGCTATGGCGCAGGTCATGGAAGCGAAAGTCATCCACCATCTGCATCAGCTCAGCGGCTTTGCCAAACTATTTGCAATTCCATCAGAGTCAACTATGGCTATATGGTGGCTAGTCATTTTTGAACCCTTCTACTAACCACCGTAAAAACTTACCAGCTAATTGAAATATTTTGCTGAATATATGAATTAAGATAGGTGCTGCTAATGGAATAATCTTGAAAAGCGAAAGTAATGCGATATAAGCTAAAATCGGAAGTAGAATTACTACTAAATATTCCAAATGGGCTTTTATGGCTTTGAATAATAATTCAAAGTTAGTAGTTAAAACACATTGTTGCCAGCGTTTTTTATGTTTTGTGTAGTAGGATTTTACTACTTCTTTTGAAGTGTCGTGCGCCCTATATGCATCATTGTAATCTTGCTCAGTACTACCAACATTTTTAGATTCTCTCCGTGGAAATTTCTCATTCATATCCAGGTATAAGTCATTGCACGAAGAGTCATGACTCATAAGCCAAGGGTATTCAAAGATTATACTAGCAAAATATTCTGGTGTTTCATGAAGCATAAAGTCTTTATAGTGTTTTTGTACCTCGTCAAACATAGTATTTATACCCCAGAAAAACACTGGGAGGTAAAGAATTGAGAGCACTAACAATATTCTAAGAGCGCCTCGCCTATAGTTTAAAGATTTAGACAGGTTAAGAATTTTTTGGTGATTAGCTTTCAACAATTTACTCAACCTTTCGTGCTACGTTGGTGCTATGCTTAAGCGTAATTTTGGTGAGTATAAAGCCTTGAAGATTAATGTCAATAATGTACTTATATGTTTTATAAATATAAATTGGTAGTAATTAATTTTGGTGAATTCGCCTGGAAATCGGTTCATAACCTGAAGGTCGGAGGTTCAAAGGCTCTCTCCAAAAGCATATTTTTTATAACTGATTAGCTAGGCTTACAAACGGTGTCACTTCACTTTCTGGTAGTGTGTCTATATCAAACCAGCCACAACTTGCTGCATCCTCTGTATCTCCTTGAGTATTGATATCTCCTGCAATGGTTACAGCATAAATAACACCGATGTGCCTCAGGCAGCACTGGTCTTCAGCATTATTATAGATATATCTTGCCCTGACGGCTTGTAGTTGCTGCATAGTAATAGATTGAGTGCCGGTTTCTTCCAGAATTTCACGTTGTAGTGCTTCTTCCAGTGTCTCCAGTGGTTCTAAGCTACCGCCAGGCAAATCAAGCAAGCCAGTGTAAGGCCCTCGCGCTTTACGGATAAGTAATATTTGTCTTTCAGCGTTAATAATTTTGGCATATACCCCAAAGTGACTGTGAATGTAATGGTACATAGTATCCATTTTCTCCTTTGTAATTTTTTTTACAATTTTGAATATAACATTTTTTATGAAATTGATATCTATAACAGGTCCATCTACTGTAGGTAAGACAACGCTAGTCAGGTGTTTAGGTGTAAAATACGCCGTGCAAGAAAAAAGTCAAAGAGCATAAGCTGCATAGCTAGAATAAAGAAGTCCGCTGTGGCGTAGAGGATGTCACCAATACCCACAAATCTCAGAAATAATCTACTAATTTAATATCTTGAATACTTTATTAAATTTAATGCCATTTACATATTTGTAAAAATCCTTCAACTCTAGCGCGATGCATTTTTCCACATTATCATCTTGAATATTTTTATAAATTGGCGTAGTGAAAAGGTATCATGAAAAA
>CAZCVM010000445.1:0-2736 GCA_964501965.1 uncultured Leptospiraceae bacterium
AGGAACAATAGCTACGTATCTACGTGCGTTCCATGAAACGCAAATGTTATCCTGTCGCTGATATCGCAGAAATCACTGGCTTATCTGGTTATATATAGTTTTTAGTTTTTAGTTTTTAGACACTAATAACTAATAACTAATAACTAATAACTAACAACTATTAACTAATAACTAATAAAAATTCGCGCATCCATTTCAGCTATGAATTGATTAAAATGTGGGAAATGCAGCCGGATATCATTGTCGCTGTGAAAGAGATAGAACAAATTGATTAATTTTGAATACTAAATGATCAATGTTTAGCTACATTAATTTCTGCTTGCAATTGGCTGATAATATTTTTTGTTTTAAGCATACTATTTACTCCTTTTAGGCTGATATTTAATAATTTTTTGGCATAATTAAACTAAACCTTTTTTTAAAGCGGAGATTAATAGCATCTTTCTTCCATTTTCTAGGGCCGCTAGTGTACTATTTTATCTAAATCTTATCTCCCAGGACAACGACTTTATTGCGGCCTGCTTCTTTGGCCTGGTACAATGCTTCATCTGCCTTGACCCTCAATGTCTCGATATCCGGGCCGTCTACCGGATAAGCGGCTAACCCCATACTCGTTGTTACTTGATTGACCGGACCTGTTTTATCCGCTAAAATATCCAATTTTTGCACTTCTTTGCGGCATGTTTCACAAATTTCCCGGGCCGCTTCTTTGGTGGTATAAGGAAAAATAATAGCAAACTCATCACCGCCAAATCGGACAACCAGATCAATTTTGCGCACATTGGCCAGAAACACTTTGGCAACTTCAAAAATAACTTGATCACCGACTTCATGAGAATAATTGTCATTTATGACCCGAAAAAAATCAAAATCCACCATTGCCATAGTCAATTGCTTATCGGTATTTTTTGCGCCCTCCAAAAAATCAGCCATTGATTCATCCATGAAGCGACGATTGTAACAACCGGTAAATTCATCTGTTATGGCTCTCTTGCGGGCGTCATTGCCCCATCGAATCATATCTGATAGGAACGCACTGATACTAGTCAACCGCTGAGATGTGTTTTTCAGCATTTGGTACATTACTTTAATGGCAATATCCGGCTCCCGATTGACTAAATTGAAAAAATTCTCTTTGCTCAAAGTCAGCAATTCGCCGTCTTGCTGTATTTCACAAGTGGCACTGCGCACATCATTTTCAATGATAGCCATTTCCCCAAAAAAATCTCCCATTTCAAAATCCGCGACATGCCTGGTTTTGCCGTTGGGCAGCCCAACATAGCCTTTTACAATTCCTTCTCTAACAATAAATAACTCTTCTCCAATGTCGCCTTGCCGAAAAAGCAATAATCCCTCTGCCACAGGTTTTATATGAAAAAACGGCGCGATACGGTCTTTTTCCGGTCGATCCAGCAAATTGAAAAGGTTTATACTTTGCAGAAAATGGTATCCTTGTTTCACAATATCCTACTTTTTTAAATAACTATTTTGTCTTACATTCCTAATATCGACTATAAACACAAAAAACACAAACCAGCCCATTTTCGCAAATAAAAAATCTTTTTTCTCTTAATATTATTGACAATACAGCTTAGCTTTTACCAAATTCTTCTACTTACTTAAGCAAATCCAAATTTTTTGATAAATCAAGGAGATTTTTATGAGTAAACCACATCTGGGCATATTGACCGGCGGAGGAGATACAGTAGCTCTAAACCGAAGTATTGAAACCATTAAAAATATGGCTTATTTACTGGGATATGACATTTTTGGAATTTATGGCGGCTGGAAAGGTTTGCTCGGACAAGGCAATATCATTAATATTTCCCAACAGGATATCAACGGTCATATTGGCGGCTCAATTTTGGGCTCTTCGCGCACCAACCCATACAAAGAAGATGCCCAGGGCAAAAACAAAGTCAAAGAAGTACTCGACAATATCGAAAGATACAAATTGGATGTTGTTGTGAGCATTGGCGGCGATGATACCAATGGTGTTGCACGCAAACTATGGCTGGATCATGGTATTCCGGTGATTGGTTTTCCCAAAACAATAGACAATGATTTGCGTACTTATACATACCATCACCATGATGACGGTATATCTGAAGCGGTTCTTTGCCCGGGCTATCCATCAGCAGCGGAAAAAATCGCCCGATTGACGCAAGAATTGCGCACTACTGCTATGACCCACAACCGGACTTTTGTTATTGAAGTTATGGGACGGGATGCTGGCTGGCTACCGGCCGCTACAGCGCATGGCGGTGCTGATTTTGTACTTGTGCCGGAAATAGACATGACAAAAGAAAGAATCGATAAGTTTTTCGGTCTGGTGGACAATAAACTACATGATAAAAAAAACCTGATCATTGGAGTCAGCGAGGGGGTTCGCTGGTACAGTGAAGAATCAAAAAAATTGGAACTGATATACGCATCCCATGACAGAGATGAATTTGGCCACGCCAGATTGGGCGGAATATCTGCCAAAATTGCCAGCGAATTGTCCGCCAAACACATTGATACAGGAGCACGCAGCCAAATCAGCGGATATTTGCCTAGAAGCGGATTTATCAGCCAATACGATATGGCTTTGGCCACTGGATTAGGACAAAGAGTTTTGCAAATGCTATTGAACAAAGAATACGGCAAAATGCCTACCATGCGATTAATCAATGAGTACCGTCATATTGAAGCGTACAATGCCCATGATATAGACCTGGGACAAATCACCAATTT
>CAZCVM010000446.1:0-2735 GCA_964501965.1 uncultured Leptospiraceae bacterium
AACTTCTTTGGGCATCATATTGCCCATGCGTGGATCCATTGTCAAGGCTTGATGAGCCATAGCTGGGTTGCACAATTCAAGGATCGCGTAAGGACCGAATTCTAAATTATTTTTTTGCGTTTATTTATTGCTCTAGTGCTATAGCTCTGGGCCGATATTGCAGCCCATAAAACATTTCCAGGTATCGACGAGTTTCGTCGCGTTCCAAATTTGTTACAAATTTCCAAAACCCATAAATTCTCGACAATGTCATCATTCGTTTCGCATACAAATCCCAGGTATATTTTTCCTGGATTCTTTGCAAAGCTCCTTGAGAATATTTTTCCCAATAGCCTGAGTCCTTTGCGCAATTTTCAAAAAATTCTATGAGTTTTTGGGCCATTTCATCTTGATTGGTCGGATCAATATGGAATCCAGATTTGCCGTTGACAATGATTTCCAACGGACCGCCAAATAATGTCGCGAATGTGGGCAAGCCAGAAGACATCGCTTCAATGACTGTCAATCCAAAAGCTTCGAACAATGCAGGTTGGACAAATATGCCTTTATGATCAGCTATATACCGGTATATTTCACCATTGAAAAATTTGTCGCTTTGTCCTTCTATCCAGCGCACGTCGCCATGAAGTTCAAAAGCATCAAAAAGTGAGTACATTTTTTCAATTTGTTCTTGTTCTTCGCGGTCCTGGGAAAGTGATGTATCCAGTTTGCCGGATATCAAAACCAAATTGGCAAATTTTCGCAATTCTGGATTTTTGCCGTACATTTCTACGAGCCCAGTGATATTTTTTATGTGGTCCAAACGTGCCATGGTAAAAATGATGGGTTTATTGGGATCATGCAAAGACCCCATTGTACGAGGATGGACTGCTGCGCCAAAAAGCAATTCATGTATCTCAGGGTGAATACCAGTAAGCCTTTTTGTTTTGTCAAAATAGGGAAAATAAACAGAGGCGTCCGCTCCAGGAGATACAATATTAAATTTGGGGTCAAATACGTCGATACCATGGATGACCCGATAAAGGTCTGGCATAGAAAAAGAGGTGTGAGCTTCGTATTGGCCCAGGCTGTCTTTGGTGCCGGCTATTTCCTGATAAGAGCTGGTGATGATAAAATCAGCACTGTTCATGGCAATTAAATCCGCAGTGAACTGACAGGAAAAATTGTACTTTTCTTCATTTTGGCGCCAATACAAGTCCGAATACAAATATTTTGTTTTTTCCAGCGCATGCGCAATATTGCATTGTGTGACTTGCATTCTTTGCGCCAATAAAGTGGCCACCAGATTGCCGTCCGAATAATTGCCGACAATCAAATCAGGCCGGCCCTTGAGTTCCGCGACAACTTCATTTTGGGAATCATCCGCGAATCTTTCCAGATAAGGCCATATATCAAAACGTGAAATCCAATGCGGTACAATATCTCCTTCTTTGCCCCGAAAAGGTACGCGAAGTATTTTCGCGTATTCAGTGCCGTCGATTTTTTCTGTACGGTCAGCGCAGGTTGTGCCCTCAGAATCAGGAATCAATCTGGTCAATACAATAATCTGCGGTTTAATATCCAACCCTTGATCATACAAACGTTGACTCATTTCTTTTTCCAAAGCGCGTACCTGGTCAAGTATATACACAACCTGGCCGCCTGTATCCGGCTTGCCAAGCACATTGGACTGGGCAAAAAAACCATGAGGCGACAGAATAAGAATAGAAAAGATCATGGGAATACGGCTCAAAAAATTTTCCAATGTAGCTGGGTCAGGTGCTTCCAGGATGTCAATCAATAGAGACATGGTTTCAATAATGGTTTTCACATCACGGCCCCAGCCGGATTCAAAACCCAGTTGCTGCAATTCATACCAAAACTCACTCCAAATAGTATCCTGGTCTTTTTCCTGCAACAAATCCACGGCTTCCTGAAGCGCGTCCCGCATTTGATCCATGGTTTGAATGCGGTGATTGAGCATCAGTGGCAATCCCTGGTAACTGTGTATTTGTAAAAAATGCAGCAGTTCATTGTATCCTTTTGGTTGTTTGCCGTTGCCCTGAAACAATTTGCCGCTCAAATGCCGGTTGAGAAATTCTACCCCTTTACCAATGGAGGTATTTTTTTGCATGCGCGGAAATTCTCGGTTGAACGGTGATAAATCGATTTCCAAATGCCATTCACTATTATCCAATCTGGTCAATTTTTCTTTTGCCTGCAAAAATTCCCGAACGCTTATTTGAGTGGCATGGATTTGCTCGACATTGATGCGCAGATATTGCCACTTGGCAATATCTGGACGAACTGCCATGTATATCCAGGGTGTGTCCAAAATAGCTTCTTGTGTTTGTTTGATGATGTTTGCTAATGGTGAATTTAATATAGTAGATTCATTTTCGGTTGTCTTGCTGTCAGAATCAGCGTACTGGATCAATTTTTCCCACAATTCTGTTTTTAGTATCAACGGATTGGTGCTTGTCATAATGTTTCGTAAAAATGGATAAGCATGCTCTTTGTTTTCAGTCAAATATTCATTCAATTTTTTTTGCACTGGGGGCTCCTGTTTTCTTAGTAATATTGTTTTATTGTTTGCAAAAATGCGTTAAGAATCTGTCACTATTTTTTCATCAAAAAAATGATAATGTTCGATTCCATCCAAAATGCCGGCAGCATAATTGTAAGGACTAAAATAAACTCTTGGCTTGCCTTTCAAAATACGCAATTCACGGCTATGATTGCCTACGACTACAGCC
>CAZCVM010000447.1:0-231 GCA_964501965.1 uncultured Leptospiraceae bacterium
GGAGCTGGAGAAAGTCCTACCCACCGCTCGGGCCGTGCTAGCGGAGCTTAACCTCAACCTCAATTTTTCCGCCTTTGAGCTGATGACTGTGGCTGGGGAGATCCCGGATCCAGACGAGGAGGATGTGATCGAGATCGCCAGGGATGAGGATGTGGAGGAATACCAGCTGCTGGCCACTTTTTACCATGAGCAGAAACAGTATGGGGTGTTTGTGCCCCTCGATCCTCTATT
>CAZCVM010000447.1:241-2728 GCA_964501965.1 uncultured Leptospiraceae bacterium
GTTATTCGCCGCTCAACCGGAGGATGCCGATCCCTATCTGCTCACTCCCGATCACCCCGAGACCCTGTTTGATCGACTGCAAGATAAATTGCTTGACTTAGCGGAATGAATCTTTAACATTGATTGGGCAACTTTGCCTAGCAGCTCTACTCATCCAGCCTCAGATCCCCTACAATCCAGGAGTAGGTAATATTGCTACGGGGACTCATCATGGGTAATGCATATCATTCCACCGAACTCCTCTCCGATCGGGAGCTCCAAGTGATCGAGTTGATCGCAGCAGGGCTCACCAACCAGGACATCGCCGAAAAACTGGAGATCAGCAAACGCACCGTTGATAACCATATCAGCAATATTCTCAGCAAAACCTGCACCAGCAATCGAGTGGCTCTGGTCCGTTGGGCTCTGCGCTGGGGCAAGGTCTGTCTGGAGGAAGTCAACTGCTGCCCTCTGCCCTCCCGGCTTTCCGTCAGTATCTGACTCGATTGGCTCAAGTCCCCTCGCTATGATGCGATAGGGAAATCTGCTGTATCTGGCTCTGAGAGGTGTCGTTAGCTTCAATTTCCCCAGGCAATCGATCCCAGACCGAGGTTGGAGTGATGTTGCTAATTCTGTTACTTCTCTTAATTACTTGCAACCAAATGTAAAAATTAGATGACGCAAAGATAACGATCGAGATCGAGGCTGAGATCGGGCATGGATGATCAGAGGGATGCACAGGCTGAGGGGGTACAGGATCGATTTGCCGTTCGTTATGATGGCATGCCCTTAGCGGTGTACCGAGAGGTGGCAGCCCATTTGCGATGTATCTCGGGAGTGGAGGTGGATCTGGAATGGAATCGTTCCACCACGTTTCGTTACACGGATAGTCAGATTGGGGCGTTGTGGGTGCAGGTGGGGGATTGGACAGCTCAAGAGCAGGTCCGACGCGTTCTAGATCATTATGGTTCCTGGCAACGGGGGCAGGATCTGGGGAATTAGGGCAACACTGAGATCAAAGTAGAGCCAAGGTAAAGGGGTGAGGACAACGCTCGACGGGTTCACCGTTTCCGGTTAATCTGGTGCCAGACTCTATCCCTAGTGTCAGCTATGGCCTTCGTTCCTCTACACCTCCACAGCGAGTACAGCCTTTTAGATGGGGCCAGCAAACTGCCCAAGTTGATCGATCAGGCGGCGGAGATGGGCATGCCGGGGGTGGCCCTAACGGATCATGGGGTGATGTATGGGGCCTTGGAGCTGATCAATCTCTGCCGGGGCAAAGGGCTGACCCCGATCGTGGGCAATGAGATGTATGTGATCAATGGGGATATTGGTGACAAGCAGAAGCGTTACCCCCGTTATCACCAGGTGGTGTTGGCCAAGGATACCCAGGGATATTGCAACCTGGTCAAGTTAACCACGATCTCTCATCTGGATGGCGTTCAAGGTAAAGGAATCTTCTCCCGTCCCTGTATCAACAAAGAGCTCCTGATCCGACACCAGCAAGGGTTGATCGTCACCTCGGGATGTTTGGCAGGGGAAGTGCCGCAGGCGATTATGCAACGGCGACCTGAGATCGCTCGTCAGGTGGCTCAGTGGTATCAAGCACGATTTGGGGAGGACTACTATCTAGAACTCCAAGATCACGGTTCCAAAGAAGATCGATTCGTCAATGTGCAGTTGGTGCAGATCGCCAGAGAACTCGGGATCAAGCTGATCATTACCAACGACAGTCATTTTGTCTCCTGTTTGGATGTGGAGGCCCATGATGCGTTGCTCTGTATTCAAACGGGCAAGAATATTACTGAGGAGAACCGGCTGCGCTACAGTGGCACGGAATATCTGAAAAGTCCGGAGGAGATGCGTCGTCTCTGCCGAGATCATCTCGATGATGCTGTGATTGATGAGGCGATCGCCAATACGCTAGAGGTGCATGAGAAGATCCAAAGTTACGATCTATTTGGGGAGTCACGGATCCCCGATTTCCAGATCGAGGAGCAGGGTCATGAACAGGATTCCCATGATGACTACCTCACTAAGATCGCCTGGGAGGGATTGTTAGAACGACAGCAACTACAGAGCCGCGATCAGATCTCGGAGGAGTATCAACAGCGGATGCTGCGAGAGCTGGACATCATCAAACAAAAGGGATTCTCCAGTTATTTCCTAGTGGTTTGGGACTACATCAAAGAAGCTCGCGCCAAAGATATTCCAGTGGGACCTGGCAGAGGATCGGCAGCAGGATCCTTGGTGGCCTATGCTCTACGGATCACGAATATCGATCCGGTTCACTATGGCTTGCTCTTCGAGCGATTCCTCAATCCAGAGCGTAAGTCCATGCCGGATATTGATACGGATTTTTGCCCAGAACGACGGGAGGATTTGATCGATTATGTAGCCAAGAAATATGGCAAGGATCGGGTGGCTCAGATCATCACTTTCAACCGCATGACCTCCAAGGCGATTCTCAAAGATGTAGCGCGGGTGTTGGAGATCCCTTACAGCGAA
>CAZCVM010000448.1:0-220 GCA_964501965.1 uncultured Leptospiraceae bacterium
AGTGTTTTTCGCGGGCCAGCGGGTCTTTGCCGATGAAAAACGGCTTGAGCGACTGTGCCGCGATATACCCGGCCATCTCCGCACCCTGCCCGGCAAAGCCCATGCTCACGCCGTCTACCCCTACGTCCGTCTTCAGCGTGATAATCAGAAAGTGCATTTGCGACCTGCCCGCCTCGCGCAGGTCGCCCTCGTCCATGAACTGCTCGTTGTGTTTGCACAC
>CAZCVM010000448.1:230-2703 GCA_964501965.1 uncultured Leptospiraceae bacterium
TCATACGCCTACCCTTTCACAGCGCCAAACGTCAACCCACTGACGAGGTTTCGTTGCACTAGAATAACAAAGATGATCGCCGGTACCATCATAATCACGCTCATAGCAGCCATGCCGCGCCAGTCTGTGGTGAACTGCTCTGTAAAGGAAAACAGGCCGGGTGGGAATGTCTTGGCGGAGTTGCTGCGGGCCAGCACACTGACAATCTGGAATTCGTTCCATGCGGCGAGGAACGCGAAGATACCCGCTGTAGCCAGCCCCGGTAGTGACAGCGGCAGCTCCACCCGCCAGAAGGCCGACCAGTAGCCACAGCCGTCAATATAGGCCGCCTCCGTCAAATCCTTCGGTATCTGGCGGAAAAAGCCGTCCATCAGCCAGGTTGTGAACGGGATATTGAGCGCGACATACACCAGCGCCAGCCCCAGTACATTATCGGTGAGGCCGAAGCGATTAAATAGCAAAAACAGCGGCAGGCTGAGCGCCACGCCGGGCACCGCCCGCGACAGCATGATAGATAGAAACAGCGGTGCGTGGAAGCGAAACTGAAACCGGGCAAAGGCATACCCGGCCAGCGTGCCAAACGTGAGCGCGACAACGGTGCTTACGCCAGACGCAATCAGTGAATTGCGCATGTACGATTCCACCGCCACCCGCTGCCGAACCTCCGGGTTAAGCCCGAACATATTCACGTAGGCATCCAACGTTAGCCGTTCGGGTATCCACACCGGCGGGAAGGTGTTAATTTCTGAGTTGGGGCGAAAGGCCGTCAACACAATCCAGAAAGCCGGCAGCGCCAGCAGTAACAGCACAATCCACGCCAGAATGTTCATGAGAATCATGTTACGGCGGGCATTGGGGCCGGCACTTCTCGTCATCATTATTGTATAACCCTTGTTTTGATTAGCTGGCGAAACAGAATAAGCGTAAACGCGACCGAAAGTGCCACCGTAACCCAGCTCATGGCACTACCCAGGCCGAATTTTGTGTCCTCAATGGCCAGCCGCGTAACGTATGTCCAGATAAGTTCAGTACGGTGGGCAGGGCCGCCGTCCGTCATGATGCGCACAATATCGAAGGCGCGGGAAATATCGAGCGAGAGTATCGTCAGGGCAATCAGCGAAAACGGCTGTAACAGCGGCAGCGTGATGTGCCGGAACTGCTGCCACGAGGATGCCCCATCAATCTGTGCGGCTTCGTACAGCGACTTGGGAATCGCCTGCAAGCCCGCCAACAAAATCAACGTGTAGAAACCCATCTGCGCCCAGATGGTGATAAAGATCACCCAGAAACGCATCCACTCCGCGCTGATGGTGAAGTTGATGACCTCGCCGCCTGTGCCAGTGATGATGGCGTTGAGTACGCCGTTACGGAGCAATATCCAGCGCCAGATAAGACCGACGACTACCGGGGAGAGCAACACGGGGTAGAAGAAGACGCTACGGAAGAAACCGCGCAGGACTATCTTCTGGTTGAGGGCTAGGGCGGTAATCATGGAGAACAACACCATGCCTGTGACCTGAAAGACCACGAAGAAGAAGGTATTGCCGATCGCCCGCCAGAAGGTGTCCTCGGCGCAGGTGTTGGGGTCAAAGTAGTTGCCACAGTCGGCAAGGGTGCCGAAGTTCTCCATGCCGACGAAGGCGCGGTCTACAGGGAAGATACGCGTACCCCCTGTAAAAGCGTAGTAGAAGTTCAACACCATTGGGAACAGGACGAAAATCCCGAAGATAAGCAGATTGGGCAGGATAAACACATAGGCCATGCGCTCTAGCCCGACAACCTGCTGGATGCGGTCCAGGATGAAGCCGACGATGTTCAGAAAGAATTTGGAGACGAGTATGAATGGCAGCGCAATATAGTGGAGTAGCCTTGAGAGAAAGCTGGCGTCTTGGTTGGCGCTGTTTTCCTCCACGAACCGCTTAAAACGGTCGTTACCGGTTGTTACCTGGGTCATAAGGCAAAACCTCTAGTTTAATGTTTGGACACGAGGGAAAAAAACGGGCTACTAGCACGTCATACGCTAGCAGCCCATTATGTTAGCTTAACTTACGAAAGCGATAACCGATTGTTACTGGGCCTCAGCAATGGCGGTGTCGAGGTCGTCCTGGACGCGCTGGATGGCTTCGTCGAGGGTTAGCTCACCGACGATGACCTGCTCCAAACGGTTGGGAACCTCACGCCAAATGATGCTATTGAAGTCATAACCCTGAAGGGCGACTGCGGTCGGGTGCAATAGGGGAACCTGTGCGGTGAAGGTTTCGATGGCAGCGCGGGCGGTTTCGTTGTCGGTTTCGAACTCGATGCCGCTGTTGGCTGCGCCGACGTGGGCTGGGATAAAGAGCGTGCGGGCTGCGAACTCGGCATAGACGTCAGTCTGGGCCAAGTAGTTCATCAGCGTAGCAACTTCAGCCGGGTGTTCGGTGTCTGCAATACCGACGAGGGCAGCACCACCGGGGAGGCCGGTGCAGGCTTG
>CAZCVM010000449.1:0-2698 GCA_964501965.1 uncultured Leptospiraceae bacterium
TGGGGGGTGCTCTGAATCACGGGCTCCGTTGCTGGGGAGGAGGAGATCGCCTTGGGGGAAGCCTGGATCTGAGATGAGATCACCTGAGCGGATGGAGTGGGCCTGCTGTCGCTGGTCGCTGATCCTGTGGATTGCTGGGCCTGGGGCTCAGATGCCCGCCGTGACTGGATCCGGAGGGAGGATAGATCGGGAGCTGCCTGGATCGAGGGAATCTCGGCAGACTGCTGGGAGGATGGGATCTCAGGGGATGCTTGAGCTTGGATCTGAGGAGAACTGGAGATCTGGGATGAGTTAACTTCGGGTGTCCCTTGAGTTTGGATCTGGGGAGAGGCCTGAGTTGAGATCTCCGCTCCCGATATGGGTGAGGATAAGGGGGGCTGATTCCCGATCTCAGCAACTTGATCTGCAAGTGAGGCCTGGATCTGAGGGGTATTTGCAGGCGGGATGTCCGTGGCTGGATCTGCAGGTGAGGCCTGGAGTTGGGGACTCTCGGTCAAGCGAGCAGAGAAGGCTGAGAGTTGGGAAATACTCAAATCCGAAACTGGATTGGCAGGTGAAGCTTGGATCTGGGGGGAATTGGGTGCGGCGATCTCAGCGGCTGGATCTGCAGGTGAGGCTTGGATTTGGAGACTTGAGGAGCTCGTGGGGGAGTGATCCGCAGGTGAGGCTTGGATCTGAGGGGAGCTTGGGGTGGAGATCTCTGGGGCGGGATCTATGGACGCGGCTTGGATCTGAGGGGAATGGGGATGGGATAGATCGGGGATCTCAGGGGCTGCGGCGTGAGGGATCTCTTGAGCCTGAACTGGAGTGGATCGGGTCGGTTGGATCAGGGAGGAATTGGTGAACTGAGCTAGATCGATTGGATCCTGCATGAGATCCTCGGATTGGGCCTGGAGCTCGGCAGGAATGGACGGGCCAGTGCTATTGCTAGTGAACCCTGGCTCTGCAGCAGTTTGAAGCGAGGGGATCGCCTCAGTTGGATCCTCGGAATTCTCAGATTGGGCTTGGAGCTCGGCAGGAGCAGATGGGCTGATGCTAGTGAACCCTGGTTCTACGGCGGTTTGAAGCGAGGGGATCGCCTCGGATGCTGCTTGCAGATCGAGTGAAGGGCTGGAGCTATGATCTGCGGAGGGTTGGATCCCTAGGCTGCTGGAGGATGGCGAGTAGGGAGCGGATTGGATCTCAGAGGTGGGATCCCGAGGGCATGAATCACTGGCGGTGGATTCTGTAGCGGCGGCAGAACGAGCCTGTATCCAAGAAAAGCCGGGATCCGGTGGGGCTGCGGGGCTGTGTTCTGTAGATGTCTCCGTCGGGGTGATCTCGGGATCTGGTGCTGCTTGTAAGGTCTCGGATCCGGATGGGGCTGAGGAGATCGCCTCGGGTGCCCCTTGGACGGAAGAGGCGGAGGATGTTCCGAAACTACTGAGCGGATCCATCGGAGTGTCGATTGGATCAACGCTTGCAGATAGCTCAGATCCTGTCGATCTCTGAATGTCGGGTTGCGGGAGTGGGGATCCTTGAAGCGTAGCTGTATCTGGCTCAGCAGCAGGGGCTGGGATCGAGGAAGACGTTATGGAAGGCTCTAGATCGGGAACCGATGCGGGCGCTGAGTCGATCTGACGTTGGACCCGAGGGAAACCGGAGCCGATCCCGGTCGCTATCGGCAGATCTGGCGTGGATGTTGAGGCAGCGATCTCGGCCTGTCTTTGAATGGAGGTTTGAATAGATGGCGAGATCGAGGTGGAGCTAGAGCCCAGATCAACAGAGGCACTGGCGGGATCGGGGGGTTCAACATCGGAGGATCCCACCGATCCTGACTCCATCGGGGCAGCCTGCAACGGAGCCGCAGATCCGGAGGCAGATCCAACACTAGAACTGCCGCTGTCGGAGATCGGAGGTGAGGATGGGATCGGGTCAGTAGCACTCGGATCGAGTCTGGATTGTCGTTGGATGCCAGAGGTAAGGGCAGGGAAGGGGTCGATCTGAGCCTGGATAGTATCGGTGAGATCCTCCCTGGCTGCCAGATCGGAGGCAGTTTGCAGGGGAGAAGATCCCGATGATCCCTCAGGGGCAATTGCTCGCTGCACTGGCATGATGGTTGATCCCGAGCCAAGATCCGACAGGGTGCTGATCGGTTCAGATGGCGGAGAACCAGCAGGGGTAGCATCAGATCCCTGTAAGCCAGAAGAGATCACTCCCTCAGAGGTAGAAGAGGACTCCCCTACTGAGGCATGATCCGAACTTGTGATCCCTGCAGAGGACGAATCCTCAGATCGGTGGATCGCTGTGGGGGCCGGGGAGATCTCGGGAGAGGAGGGGATCGGCTCGGGTGCAGGTGCTGGGCTGCTCTGCAAACCGGATCGGGGGCTGGAGCTGAAACCAGAACCTAAGCCAATGCTAGACAGGTCGAATCGAGGCTGAATCGTTGGCGGCAGATCCCCACTTGTGGAGGGTGATGCTTGAGCGGAGGCTTGAGGATCGGCTGAGGTAACGAGATCGGATTCAACACCAGAGCTGGCGTCGGTGGAACGTTGAATCGAGAGATCTGCAGCGGATGGCGGTTGAGCCTCTGTCTGAGGGGCCTGGGGGGGGAAAGAGCTGGATGGAGCAGGTGCCCCAGAGGGATCAGAAGCAGAACTCCCGATGGATTCAGATGTCAATCCTGATGTGGAGGCAGAGGATCGTTGAATCGATGGGG
>CAZCVM010000450.1:0-2695 GCA_964501965.1 uncultured Leptospiraceae bacterium
AAAATAGTCTCCCATCTTTTTTTTATTTATTTCGTATACATTAAAATCAAATATCCTAAAAAATTCGCTGGCCAATAAAAAAAAATATCCAACCAAAAATTTGTTCTTGCTATCCAAAGGGATAGAAAAAATAGTATTGCTAATAATGCAATGGAAAATTTCAAATACCATTCATTTTAATAAATGAGCTGCGCGAAAACCGGAATCATAAAAACAAGTCAAATCTGGAGAAGCAAATGAAAAAAACCTTAAAGCAAAATAAAACAAAAATCCATGTATTGTCAAATATATATCGTTATTTGCTGCTTTTGCTGCTAATAGTCCTATTGCCTATTCAAAGCCAATCACAGCAAAAAAGAGGCGTAGCTACAGATATTCACAATCGGATCAATGCCTTAAAAGAAACCAACCGCAAAAACCGTGAAAAAATCATGCAGCAATTCTATTCCTTTCGCAAAGAAATACTTTCCGTGGTTCCTGGTTTTCAAATGGATATTCCCATGGACACAGATAAAGTTAAATCCATCAATGATCACAATTCCATTCCCGGAGCCAGGGGTATGGACAGAGTTTATGCTTTTGTAACGAAAAATACCCAGCTTAGCTTATGGCCCAGACGAGGTTATATGGGCGGCGGAAGTGTAACCATGCTCAAAAAGGGAGAAAAAATAGAAATACTGGTAATGTACAAACAACCTCTGCCCGATCAACAGGATCATTCCTTTCGCTGGTGCTATGCCCGCAATGCCAAAGGATACACAGGCTATATAATGAATACAGAATTGCAAAACTCTCCAGAAGAAAAACCCAAGCCAGATGACAATAAATACAAAACAGAAAAGAAATATGTCACTTCTTATGACGGCTTGAATATGCGGGACGCGTCCAATGAATACGGAGTTGTCATTGGGTTGATCCCCTACCGTTCTGAAGTCAATGTTCTCAAATTTTCCAGCAACTATTTTGAGGTCGACAATCTTCGGGACCGCTGGGCTTATGTGGATTATAATGGTCAAAAAGGCTGGGTCTTTAACGGCTATTTGCGTTCCCAAAAATACAAAAATGAACCTATCAAACCTTCCAGCGGCGGCGGTTTTACCATGCCAGTCTCAGGCCGCATTACATCAAAATTTGGCCAACGCATTGACCCGGTAACCAAACGGCCAAATACTTTCCACCGTGGTATTGACATTGCCGCGCCAACCGGTACACCGATCAAAGCTGCGTCCAATGGAGTAGTACATACCCGCAGCTACAATAGATACTATGGCAATTTTATTATTCTAAAGCATGAAAAAAATGTATTTACCTATTATGCGCATCAATCACGTATGAAATCAAATAAGGGCCAGACGGTAACTAAAGGACAAGTCATCGGCTATGTCGGCAATACCGGCAAATCCACAGGCCCGCATTTGCATTTTGAAGTGAGAACAGGTAAAAACGCGCAAGACCCATTAAGGATCATCAACGCGAGCAACCCTTTTTACAATAGATAATCAGCAAAAATACTCTTCTCCAGATAATACGACCATTAAAATTTCAATTGTCCTTTCGGACAGCGATCATTATATTGGAACGAACCGGCCTAAATCCATAGCCATAACTAAACGGCAGCTTCCCTTGATTTTTCTTTCTGGTCATCCAATACAAATCTTTCTGATAAAACCGTTTGAACATTTTCAAAATCCGATAATGCCCATAGTATTTTATCTCATACTTCTTTTTATCAAAAAACCGCAGCGGAATGCCGCTATCCCCTTGAACAATGTATTTGCTATTGGCCAGAGTAAAATGGCGGATCATATCTGTTTTGAAATCAATACCAGCCATTACATAGGATGCGGATTTCATAAATGTGGTAAAGTTTGTAAACTGCTTGAGCCATTCCAGAAAATGCGGATTCTTTTTTAAGTTCGCATCGGAAACATCTACCTGGAAAAAACGAACAATCCTGGGCATTTTCTCTCCCTTTTTTTCAAACCGTATTTCTACTCCAGGCACACTATTGCTTTCTTTTTTTCCAGGTTCCGGCATAGCAACCAAATTCCCCTGTTTGTTGACCTGAATAGTCCGCATGTTGGTAATCCGAAAATCCAATTTGCCAATAAAAAATGTCATTAGTCCGGTGATATTGGACATATTGGCGTTAAACTCTCTAGCCATTTGCTTTGTCGCAAAAAAATTCTTCTTCATAATCAAACGCAGGGAATAACGTATACTATGCAAACCCTTGGCCAATTGTTGCCTGTTATAGTCGCGAATATCAGGTATTTGACCGATTTTTTCCAATCCGATCATAACTATATTCTGACTTTTGGGAAAAAATGCCAATGCATTGAGTATATCCGGGCCGCTAAATGGATAAAACAATGTTTCCGTAGCTGGTTGCGGTATATGCTTTTCTCTCCAGGCATGAATCTTACTCAACTCATTTTTATTGTATGCTTGCCAGCTTTGACCAATCATTCTTTGATGTTTTTTATATTCTGGCGTTTGGGACAGCGCGTACAAAGCAGATTCTTTGCCCACACCTTTGCCGACGATAAAGTCCGCATAATCATTGATATACGCCAATTTTTTGGGATCTATTTGTTGATTTTTTGCGCTTTCATTTTGGCTTGGGTTTTTAGTGCTGTTTTGCTCGGAGTTGGCTTGCTTTTTGGGCGAACAGGCAGATACATTCGCCCCTATT
>CAZCVM010000451.1:0-2687 GCA_964501965.1 uncultured Leptospiraceae bacterium
GGCCGAAATGAATCCCGGCTTCCAGCAGTTGTCGCATCGATACGACGGCCATAATGCTATTCTCCTGTTGGGTTTTGCCTCGGGGTTCTGAAGCACGGCTCTGCCGCGAACACTCGCCAGCAAGAACACCCGGACTCCAGGGTAGGGCAAGGGGGCTAAGCGCCCGTCATGGCCCGAAACCGAACAACCCCTGTGAAATCGAAATCGCTGTAAGGTAGCATGGCGACAAGGCTTGCTGCAAGCGCGCCGGCTTGTGGCAAGGAGTTTTGCGACTGCGGGGGGGCTGCGAGTGCAGAGAGGGCAAACACTGGCTTCTCACGGCCCACCCAGGCATCGCAGAGAGCCGAGTGGTCACGATGGCAGTCAGATTGGCTATGTGCTTACGCCATAAACAGTTGTATCAGGATGAAAAGCCGCCCAGGCAAACCAGAAGGTGTGCACGAACCGGGCATCCTCCGGCATTTCGATGACCCGGATAGTCTCATCGCTGGCAGCTTCGAGCACAACCTTTTCCTCGCCCAATGTGTCTTCGATTCTGGCGCCGGGTGCACTGGTGACAGCCGTCAGCGGATAGGCCCGCTTGACTCCGTTGGACTCAATGCCGAGCACGCGGCTTTTCACAGGAAGGTCCCGGTTGCGGGGGGACACCGGAAACATGAGTCTATCGTTTTGGAAGTAGCTCGCATATGGATTGCGCCGGTAATCTCTGCGATGGCCGGTTTCGAAATTCGCGACGGTTCCGCCTTTGGCACGTTGATGCCACTCTCCGAATGGAACCAGGTCAAAGGGGAGGTGCTTCAGTGCACGGCCTTCCAGTGGGCCGCTAATCGCCCGCATGCCCACTTGTGACCAAAGCGCATCGTGGGTACGGTCATAGAGAATGACGTTCGAGTTGTGGAGGAGTCCGCTTACCCCAAACTCGAGTGTTTCTCCGCCGATACGCCGGTCAACGACGCTCGCGGAATCACATAGCGGACAGTAGACAACGGCAATGGGCACCCCGCCGACGACATCGTTGACGATCTCATGCCAGTTCAGAAGGCGCAAGGGATAGGCGCGCGCCTCCCCCTCGATATCCACGGCGACGATGCGGTCGTCATCGTCCAGAAATGCAGCTTGGGAGGCGGGAGTGGTTGATGGATCGGTCAGTGCCGGAATGCCGTCTTTTGGCGGACCGCCGCGGAGGATTTGGTCCCGCGGGACAGCCAGATTCTCGGTGTCGAATTGACCCAGCATGGATATCTGTCGGGAGCCACTGCCCTCGGTCTGGGCACTGAGTGGCCCACTGCAGGCGGAGAGTGCAGCAGCGCCGGCAAGCAGGATGATGATCCACTTGAACGACCCGCAAAGGCTGCAGTCTTGAGAATGTCGTTGCATTGCGATTGCTCCTGGGAAAACCGGGTTGGTGTTGCGGGTGCCGGCATTTGATGTGCCCGGCACCCGCATCGACACTTATTTCGGAGTAAATATCATTTACTCCCCTCTTTTGCGCAGGGATTACACGGGTTTTTCGCACATGGATTACAAGGATTCTTTGCGCACGGGTTGCAGGGATTCATGCCTCCCTGGGGCTGCGCGGTGGTACCCGTGAGGCTTACGCTGACAGCGATGACGTCGCCAACCTTGGTGCCGACGATGTCCTGATCGGCAGGGCCGGTGATGCCGAAGTCGGCAAGCGGTACTTCAAGGTCTGCCCGGACACCCAGCAGGTTGCCCGGCAGGCGCGTCTGCGTCTTTTCGGACTCTGGCATATAGACGATGCGCGCGGGAATCTTTACGGCACTTGCCTCACCCTTGATATAGATGAAGCCGTCCACCTCCCCTTCATAGCTTTCAAATTCGCCCGAGCCCCGGAGCTTCTTGAGATTCGGACTCGTATCTTCTATGCGCAGCGCGATATGCGGATGGCTTGCGGCGTCGAGCCACATCTCGCCCTGGAGATGTTCATCACGCAGCGGGATGCCGGTGTTCAAGGAACTCACGGGCACCATGAATTCACCCCAAATGCCGTCTTCAGGATCTTCGGGGTTCAGCACCACGTATCCGCCGAGCGCATTCGTGGTCCCGACGATGTCCTCGAGCGGGGCTTCGCTCTCGAAGGTGATCGAATCACGCATCATCGGGTCGTTTACGTAGAAGGCCGTGCCGCCCTTGGCGTAGCAGGGATTCATGGAAGGCATTGGAATGGCTGATGCAGATGCTTTGCCGCACGGATTGCACGGATTCTTTGCACAAGGATTGCAGGGATTCTTCGCGCAGGGATTGCACGGGTTCTGGGCCGAGGCTGCCAGGGGCGTCAGGAGCAAGACGCCCAGCGCGAGCATAGGGACCAACTGTCTTTTCATCGTTTCGTTCTCCTTCGTCTGTCGGTTGTGAGTTTGGGTGGAGCAGGTGCTACGCACTCGCCACACCCTGTTTCGCTTTTCGGCGGCCCATGAAGAAAGCAGCGCCGTATAAAACCCAGAAAGGCAAGATGAGCGTGGGCACCGAGACGGCATGTTTGTCGAGAACGCCCTGCGGCGTCGGCAGCAAGCCCAGGTGGAAGGAATCCCGCGTCACGGTCGTCATGGCGGGCTCGTCTTCGTCATAGAGGCCGGTGCCGGCGAAGGGGTCATTGGGGTCGGCTTCCTGGGCTACCTTTTCGACCACCTGGTACTTGGTGTAGGCATGAAAGCCGGTCGCCGCCC
>CAZCVM010000452.1:0-2681 GCA_964501965.1 uncultured Leptospiraceae bacterium
TCACATTTTTTTTATTGCCGAATTTTTTATGTTGCCAAATGAACGTATGTTCATTATATTATAAACTAAAGGAGATTGTTTTGGCTCGATCAAAGTATAGTCGTAAAATGGCACGGCCTCCTCATATTTTGGGTATGAAGCCATTTGGTCAGCAAATCAAGCATGATCAAATGATACAGCTTTTGTATGAAGAGTATGAGGCTATACGTTTGTGTGATTACCAGGCATTGTCTCAGGAAGAAGCAGCCGCCCAAATGCAAATTTCGCGGCCAACTTTGACCCGAATATTGGAGCGAGGAAGAAAAAAAATGGCCCAGGCTTTGGTCGAGGGCCATGCTCTTGTATTGCGAGGGGGGCATGTATTCTTTGAAGAACAATGGTATCGGTGTGAAGATTGTGATACTTTGTATGCCTGGGATCAGGACGCAGAGCAAAGCAATGATCCAGTTATTGTGCACGATGAAAGCAAAATTCAAGAAAACAAAAATAAATCTGCCAGGTACGCAAAGGCAAGGGGACGCAATTGCAATTGTCCGCATTGTCATTCAGGACGGCGGATACATCTCAACAAGGAAGCAGGTGGCGGAATTATGAGACACCAGGGGCAACATGCCCGTCAGGGCTATCAGGAAAACCATAATGAGCATCATGAGCATAATGATCAAAAAAATATTGGCAATCAGGGGATGGGGCCGGTTGGTAACTGCGTATGCCTTCATTGCGGGCATAAAGCTGCGCATGAACCAGGTGTTCCCTGCAAAGACAGTCGTTGCTCTGAGTGCGGCAAAAAAATGGTCAGAGAGGGATCCTATCACCATGAGCAGTATTTGTCACGCCAATAAATTTTGGCTTAATAAAAAAATTTTCGCATGAATAAAAAGAGGTAAATATGAATATCGCGGTAGCATCAGATGACGGCAAATCCATAGCCGGACACTTTGGCAGAGCCAGAGGTTTCGCCATTTTTCAAGTAATAGACAATCGGATTGAAAGTGAACAATACCGCGTGAATGACTTTACCGGTCACGCGCGCGGTTTGGAAGGAAATCATCAGGCAGATAAGCATGGGCCTATTTTGCTGGCTTTGGAGGATTGTCAGGTGGTGTGCGCCCGTGGCATGGGGCGCAGGATCTATGATGATCTAGCCAATGCCGGCAAAGAAGTGTTTATTGTGGAAGAGAGTATTGCTAGAGAAGCTGCTCAAAAATATTTAGATCAGTCTTTGCGCGACAATCCTGATAAAAGCTGTCAACATTAGAATAATGTCATTGTAATGTACGGCATTATCTTTTTATGGAAGGTTCCAAATTATTTCAATTTTATTTTAATAATATTTTTTTGATGTTTCATTGATTATTCAATATATTTCAATGATATTTAATTGTAAAAAAGAGGCTAATAATGAAATATGCAATATCTGTACAACAGGACAATGAACAGACCTTGATGGATCGCCGTTTTGGCCGTTGTCCGTTTTTTTATATTTATGATTCTGACCAGAATGCCGGTCAGTTTGTTGAAAATCCAGGTGCTTTATTGGATCATGGAGCAGGGTTGAAATCCGCCCAGTTTGTCGCCGATCACGGAGTGGCACAAGTAGTCACTGGCGAGGTGGGGCCAAAATCTAAAGAAATTTTGGATAAGGTTCGCATACCGTTTATTTTGGAATCCGAAGAAATGAGTTTGTCAAGTATATTGACGGAAATCACTAAATAAAGGTCGTAAGAATGAAAGTTGCCATTGCGAGCGGGAAGGGCGGCACTGGAAAAACCACTGTAGCCGTAAATTTAATGTACGCTTTAGAAGATTCGGAGCCTGGCGGGGTTCGATTGGTGGATTGCGATGTGGAGGAACCAAACGCGTATATTTTTACCGGCGGTCAGGTTTTGGAAACGAAGCAGGCTGGGATTCTTGTGCCGGAAATCAACAAGGATGTTTGCATTTTTTGCGGCCGTTGCGCGGCAGTCTGCAATTTTCAGGCCATTGTGTTTTTGAAGCAAGTGCCGGATATTATGGTTTCTGAGGATCTTTGTCACGGCTGCGGTGCTTGTTCCCTTTTTTGTGCGCCTCGAGCCATAACGGAAGCATTTCGTCCCATGGGTGAAGTGCGGCGTATTTATATTTCAGAGAAATTGGAACTGATAGAAGGCCGGCTGACCGTGGGGCAGGCTATGCCGACCCCGGTATTGCGAGAAACAAAAAAGCAGGCCGAAGGTCATTCATATACCATTTATGATGCTCCGCCCGGAACTTCATGCACTATGGTCGAAACAATTGAAGATGCGGATTATGTTGTCCTTGTGACTGAGCCTACAGCTTTTGGTCTCAATGATCTGGAATTGGCTTACCAGGCTGTCAAGCAATTGGATAAACCTTGCGGCATTGTTATCAATCGGTCCGATTTGGGCGATCAGAGTGTTTTGGATTTTGCGGCTGATCAAGAAATAGATATTCTTATGGAGATTCCGTTTGATAAACATATTGCCCGTGCATATTCAGAAGGAAAAATTTTGATCAAAGAAATGCCGCAATATAAAGATCAATTTTTGAGAATGGCAGAAAGGATAAAACAGTATGAAGCAAATCGCCATAGTTAGCGGAAAAGGAGGCACTGGCAAAACAAGTATCACGGCTGCTTTCGCGTCCTTGGCAAAAAATGCTGTTTTCGCTGATTGTGATGT
>CAZCVM010000453.1:0-1322 GCA_964501965.1 uncultured Leptospiraceae bacterium
ACGGCGGGATCATTCAAAAACAGATTCAGGAAATGGGGCATTCGCCGGATTGGAATATGGAAAGGTTTACCCTGGATGAAGGATTGAGTCATGCAGTCAGAAAAGTATTTGTTTCTCTTTTTGAGCAGGGTTTGATTTACCGAGGCGAACGGATTATCCATTGGTGTCCTAAGCTGCGAACAGCATTGTCAGACGAAGAAGTGGTACACAAAGATTTGGCCGGCAAATTGTATTATATTCAATATAGTGTTTCAGGTACAGATCAAACAATAACTATTGCTACAACCAGGCCGGAAACAATGCTGGGCGATACAGCGATAGCTATGCATCCTGACGATGAAAGATATCAGCACTTAAAAGGCAAAACAGCGCGGTTGCCGCTCATGGATCGGGATATACCTTTTATAATGGACGAGTTTGTGGATCCATCATTTGGTTCTGGTTTGGTCAAAGTGACACCAGCGCATGATCCCAATGACTTTGAAATGGGACAGCGTCATAAGTTGCCAGAGATCAATATTTTGGACGAAAAAGGCTATATCAATAATAATGGCGGCAAATACGAAGGTATGTACCGGTTCAAAGCAAGAGAGGCTATCATAGCTGATTTGGAAGCTCAAAATTTGTTGATTAAAACGGAAGACCACAATCATGCTGTGGGGCATTGTTACCGGACCAATGACATTGTGGAGCCATATTTGACCAGTCAATGGTTTGTAAAAATGAAACCTTTGGCAGAGCCGGCCATTGATGCGGTAAAAAACGGCAGTATCCGGTTTTATCCAGATACATGGCAAAAAACATATTTGCATTGGATGGAGAATATACGGGATTGGTGTATCAGCCGGCAGTTGTGGTGGGGCCATAGGATACCCGCATGGTATTGCCGGGATTGCGGTCATATCACGGTAGCAGAAAATGACCCGGATCAATGCGTTAAGTGCAAGTCCAAAAATATCAAGCAGGACGAAGACGTGCTGGACACATGGTTTTCATCTGCTTTGTGGCCTTTTTCCACTCTGGGTTGGCCGGAAAAAACAGATTATTTGCAGCGATTTTATCCAACTTCTGTATTGGTGACAGCTTTTGATATTATTTTCTTTTGGGTGGCACGGATGATAATGATGGGATTGCGTTTTATGGACAATATTCCTTTCCGCGATATTTTGATACATGGATTGGTTTTGGACGAATACGGCCAAAAACAATCCAAATCCAAAGGCAATGTAGTAAATCCGCTGGAAATGATGTACAAATACGGTACGGACGCTTTTCGTTTTACGATTGCGGTTTCATCTTCACAGGGGCGGGGGATTCGTTGG
>CAZCVM010000453.1:1332-2678 GCA_964501965.1 uncultured Leptospiraceae bacterium
CAAGATATTCCTTCAGTAGAAATAGGTAGAAATTTTGCAAATAAAATTTGGAATGCCGCGCGATTTATATTTATGAATTTGACTGATGAAAGCGATAGCATTCTTAGAGATATTCAATCCGCTTCAGACAGCAAAGAATATCTGCCGGAAATATCTGATTTGACGGATTTTGATTTTTGGATTCTTTTGAGGTTGCAAGAAACAGTCCAGCAAATGGATCGCAATATCAAAGCTTATCGTATCGGCGATGCCGCTTCATTGGTATATGATTTTATCTGGAAAGAATTTTGTGATTGGTATATCGAGCTGGCCAAAAAGGATTTGAATCAAGACACATCCGATGACGCAAAAAAAGCCCGGATAAAAACGCAACGCGTTTTGCTTTTTGTTCTGGAAAATTCGTTAAAAATTTTGCATCCATTTATGCCTTTTATCACTGAAGAAATTTATTCCTTTTTGCATGAAACAGATCGTGTTGATAAATCAGATCAGGATAGTGCTTTGGGCAAATTGCTTATTGCGGCTCAATGGCCTGATGTCAAGAATTGGGACTTTTGGGATACTGTGCAAAACCAGGAATCAAATGATTCTAACCCAAAGAATATTCAAAAACGAGTCACTGCTTTCCAGGAAATCATTTATCAAATACGCAATATCCGTGGCGAGATGAATATTGGTCCTGGGGTTTTCTTGGCAGCAGCCATTGTACCTGATAAACAGTATTCGGATTTTTATCAACGTATTGCTGCAGATTATCAAGATTCTTTTTTATCGATCGCAAAATTGGAGCGTATCGTTTTGGATATGAATTTCCAATTGAAAAAGACCGATGCCAGAGGGGCAATAGAAGGCGCGACTGTGGCAGTCATGCTGGAAGGAATCATTGATTTGGACAAAGAAAAAGCTCGGTTAAAAAAAGAAGTCGCCCGAATGGAAAAAGAAGTCACCCGTTTGCAAAAGAAACTGGCCAATCAAGAATTCTTGGCCAATGCGCCTGACCATGTTGTGTCTGGCGAACAGAAAAAACTGCAGGATTATGAAGACTTAAAAGCCAGGTATTTTCAATCTTTACAAAATCTGATAAGCGAATAGATTGATGGGATGGGAGTTTTATTGTGATGATAAATTTTAGAAAAATTGGCACAGCAATGAGCGCAGGTATACGAAGCAAAAAAAGCCAGATGATCTTTTTTGGCCTATTTTTTGGATTCATCTTTATTGGGATCCAACAGCAAAGTGTATTGTTGTCAGACAATACACTGGATCAAGCGCGGCCAAAAATCCGATTGACACAAAGACTTTCTGATACAGGTCTTTTTTATAATGTGCGCGATTTAGTACCGCGT
>CAZCVM010000454.1:0-2663 GCA_964501965.1 uncultured Leptospiraceae bacterium
GGCGTTGATGTCCTGGAAGGCGCGTTCGAGGTTGGCCGCGCCCTCGGGGACATAGGTGGTCAGTTCGCGGAGGACTTTTTCGGTATTGGCGGTATCGAGGGGGTCCATCCACTCCCCGAGCCTGGAGGTATCGAGGATGGCCTTGGTGGTGGTATTGAAAAAGGCGACCTGATAGCGGCTGGAGGGGTTCATGTTGGCGATGAACCAGCGGATCATGTTCTGGGTCTGCCGCCATTTCGGGGCCTGGAGCTTTTCCTCTTTGGACTGCCGGGAACGCTGAACGGCACCGTCGATGGAGGTATCGAGCATACCGCCGGAGGCTTCTACGAGGAAGAGGAGGCGCTCGCCCTCCATGCGGAAATTGGTGAGGTATTGGCGCTTCTGTGGATTGGGGAGGGGGAGGGGTGGCAGGTCTTCGACGCGGGGGATGTTCTCGGCGTCCAGCATCTGTCGGTTGAGTTCATCCTGCATCTGCGAAATCTGCTCGAGCATGAGGGAGAGGCGCTCCTCGCGTGTAATAACCTGCTCCTCAAGCGCCTCCTTCTGGTCGACGATATTGCCGAGGGTGTCGGACTGGGTTTCGATGACGCTGCGGATGGCTTCGGCCTTTTCGGCCTCGGTCTCGATCTCGGCCTGAAGGCGGTCGATGATCTGCTGGGCATCGGCGACCTGGCCCTTGCTCTGGTTGGCCTTTTTCCCGGCGGTGAGGACAAAGATGAGGAGGATCGCTCCAAACCCGCAGCAGATGCAGTCCAGAAAGGAGAGGCCAAACTGTTCGTTTTCCTGTCTTTTTTTCTTACGCACCGTGGATCAGGCGATCAGGAGGAGGGGGTTGCAGGCGGGCAATGGATGCAGTGCAACTGGAAGAACCGCCCGTCGTGGGAAACGGTGAGGGTATCCCCGGTCTTGAGGACAAATTCCCCGGAGGCGGGTCGGTCGTTGATCTTGAGGGGGTAGTCGAGTGCCGGGCGGAGGCGAAGGTCAGCACCCGGCCAGGGAAACTGGAAGGCGCGGGTGACATCGCCGGGGAGGGGATGTCCATTAACGGGGCGGCCCTGGATAACGCCGGAGCTGGAGATGGGGAAGGCGACGGAACCGTAGAGGAGATGGGTCGGAGCGAGGGAGAATTCGGAGGGCTCATCGGTGCCGGTCCGGGTCACATAGGCGTCGATACCGACCTCGGGACGCTTCCAAGTGGCAAAAACGGGGGTGTGCTGAAGGTCGGTGGCGGGCTTGAAGCGGGCGGCGATACGAGCGGCGCCGGCGGCGGCTTCTCCGCGCTCGGCAGTGACGACCTGGACGGGGAGCGGGGCATGGCGCTGGATGAAGGCGGCGAGGCCGGGCAGAGCGGCGGCGCGCCCGGTAAGCTGGAGGACGATCCGCGGGTGGGAGCCCCCGCGCATGTCTTCCCGCAGGGAGCGGAAGACGGTATCCGCGATCCGCTCGGTGTAGGGTGTGACAAGACGCTCGAGGAAATCCACCCCGAGCTGGATGGCGATTTCCCGCCCCTCAAAGGGGATGGCCAACTCCATGGTGCGCTGATGTCCCCCATAGAGGAGCCGCCGAATTCTCTCGAAAAAGAGCTGCTCGATCTCGAGGTCCTCACTGATGTCGAATGCGGTCTCACTGAGGAAGCGCTGGGTGAGTTTACTGTGAAGAGATTCGACAATGGGGTGGAAGCCGCAGTCGGGGATCTTGCCGACGGGTTGGGACCGGAGTTCAGAAAGTCCGCTGAGCCGGTAGAGGTGGGTGCGATACTGGTGCACATCGAGGTGATAGACCACGTCGGCGGTAGCGACCAGCTGAGGGGCGTTGAAATGAAAGCCGGAGAGCTCGATAGGCAGGAGGGTGGAGATGGGGATGGAAAGGTCTGAGACGATGCCGAGGAGGATGCCGAGGCGTTCTTCCTCGGCGGGGTCGGAGGTCAGGAGGTGACCGGGAACGGCAAGCCCGACGCCGTCGATGGATTCGCCGAGAGCAGAGATCCGATCCCAGACCATTTTAAAATGAAGGTAGGCAAGGTGGGCGTGAGAGATGGGTTTGGAGCGGGCGGCGAGGGCGGAAGGCGTGAGGGAGAGCTGGTCCCAGAAGCGGTCGGTGGTGCGGGCGGGGTTAAGCTTGAAAGCGGCGATGGCACCCTCCCCGAGGACGAGGCCGCGGTCGCCGAGGTAGGCATAGCCGGGGCTGTAGGCGGATCCGGATTCGAGGGGAATGAGGGCAGAGTCCGCACCGTCGAAGAGGCAAGCGGTAATTCCGTTATCGGCGAGGCTAATTCCGACGGTGCTCACAATGATTCCAAAATAACGTTAATGACTAACCGAGAGTGCGGGCGAGAGATTCACCCTCGGCGGGGGATGGGGCGTCCGCTCCGACGATCGGGACCTTCATCGCGTTCATGAGGTTTTCCCGGCAGTAGCGCCCGGCTTGAAGAATAAAATTATCCTGGGCGGACTGGAACATATAGACAAAAAAGGTGAGGATAATGCTGAAGAGGAGGGCGACGAGGGTGGAGTTAAAGGCAAGGCCGAGGGAGTTCGTGACGCCGCTGATGTCTCCCTCAATGGCCTGCTCGGCCTGGGCGAGGGCTTCGCCGATCCCGCGCACAGTCCCGATAAAGCCGATCGACGGGATGGCCCATCCGATGTAGCGGATGAGCGCAAGGT
>CAZCVM010000455.1:0-2649 GCA_964501965.1 uncultured Leptospiraceae bacterium
GAACAAATCCAACCGCCAGGAATCGTCCACATAAAACCGGTACAAATAAGTCCCAGGCGGAAGTGACAATTCCAATTGCCAGGAACCATCTTTATTCTTGCGCAAAAAATCATGCCACATATTCCAGCCATTAAAAGTACCGGCCACAGAAACCCGTCTGGCATCAGGCGAATATATTTGAAAAACCACCTTACCATTTTTGTTCACAAAACTGCGTGCTGTCTTGGGCTGGATAGACAAAGAAAAATTGGTTAAGGAAACCACGCAACCCATTTCGGACCGGTATTCCCTGGGGCCTAGCGGATTGTGGGTCCAGATATCATCGATATTGAACCGATAATAAATTTTTTTATCATTTTTTGAAGGCTCTATCACCGCGAACCAAATACCATGACTGTTTTTGTGCATTGCTTTTTTTTGCCAATTGTTGAAATTTCCGGCAATGAATACTTTTGTGGCCCGATAGTTTTTGTAAGTAATCAACACGCCCTTTCGGTAAGGCTTGCTCCAATAACGGTTGTTGACCGGAGCGATCACAGCTACATTTACCGGCAAGGATGCTTTTTTCAGCTTAAAAAGGTCCGCCAAATTTATCTCCAAAACCGGCTTTTTTTTACCTTGATTCAATTCTAAGTAGGATTTTTGGGAGCCACGGACAATTAGCTGTTCTTTGGAATCAGCGGCCAAGGCAAATAAAATAAAAATATAAGTAAAAACAGCGATTCTTTGGAAAAGTATCATAAATAAGTCTTTCCTATTTCAAATTCTTTATAAAATAATTGATTGACTAAAATCATTTTGTCTGAACAATAAAAATGTTCTTGCTGTACACAAGCTTTTTCCCGATAATTCTTATAAGAATGCGATCATACATAGTATATAAATTCGTAACAAACCAATATAAACTTTATGAAAATCCTGGATAAGTTATGGCAGAAAACACGAAAACAGATATCATCGATTTTTCTAATGACGAGCTGGATATTATTAGAGATTTGCTGGAGGTAGTCACTCCAGAAGAATACAAAGACGAGATACTTCCCAGCAGCGACGAACAAAAAGAACAAATATTTCAGGATGATGAGGATAATGAAGAAGACGACCTGGACGAAGATGATTACGATGAAAACGACATAGATGAGCAAGAACCGGATGAAATTCCAGGTCTCGACTTTGGAGATGACGAAGACACTGATCCCGAGTCTGCTTTGGATTTTGACGATGATGATAGTAATCAAGAACAAACAGCAGACCCGGCAAATCAACCAGATGAAGACATAGACAATCTGGATCAAGTAGGTCAAGTGGATGAAGACACCGGATTGGATGCAGATATGGGGACAGACCCTGACTTGGGGACAGACTTGGGGACAGACCCTGACGCAGATTTAGGCCCTGAATTAGATACAGGGACAGACCCTGACACATTCAATGACCAAGAAAACGACTTTGGTGATTTGGACGATCTTTTAGGGGGACAGACCCCAGATCAGACACCAGAGCAGACAACAACAGAACCTGGTCTGGAAGACGAAAAAGACCAGGACAACTCACTGGCTGATGAATTGCCGGACTTGAATATGGATGGAATAGAAAATCAGGATGATCCAGATAGTATCGGCAATCTGGACGACTTGGACAATCTGGATCAAGTAGGTCAAGTGGATGAAGACACAGATACGGGGACAGACCCTGACTTGGGGACAGACTTGGGGACAGACCCTGAATTAAATACGGGGACAGACCCCGAATTAGGGACAGACCCTGACGCATTCAATGACCAAGAAAACGACTTTGGTGATTTGGACGATCTTTTAGGGGGACAGACCCCAGATCAGACACCAGAGCAGACAACAACAGAACCTGGTCTGGAAGACGAAAAAGACCAGGACAACTCACTGGCTGATGAATTGCCGGACTTGAATATGGATGGCCCCAATGAGCCAAAAGAACCGGAAGAACAAGACGAATTTTCTAAAAATCTGGAAGATATGTTTGCGGATGACCTGACTCAGGGCGCAACCAATGGTACAGAATTGCCTGATCTCAATCTGGAAAATACAGCCCCAGATACTGTCAATAATACAAACGATACAAACGATACAATATCCGAAGAATTGCCGGAAATGGATGATATTTTTGGCGATGCGTCCCCAGAACAAACAACGGACACAACAAATCTCGAAGACGTACCAGATGAAAACAATGACCCATTCGGCGATTTGCCATCTTTGGACGATACGTCACTCGAGTCCAATGATGCAGACTTGTCGGGCGGAGACTTGGATAGTTCCTTAGGTGATCTTGGTGGAGCATCAGATGACATTTTTGGCGATGCAGCGGATGAGTCTTCCCTGGACGAGGGATTACCGCCGATAGACAATCTCGGTGATGATATTGTATCTGATCAACCTATTGCTACCGGCATGGGTGATGACATGGACGCCTTGATGAACGATTTATCTGAGGATAAAGAATCTGCGGATAGCTCGGATGAAGAAGACATAGTTTCTCTCAGCGAGGAAGACCTTGAAAAAATCAAAGAAGTCTTGTTGTCCTATTCTTATGGTGTGCGTCAAACCGCAAAAAAAGCAATATTGGAAGAAAAACTTTCAGCAGACGACACAAAAGAACTCATCAATCTGATCA
>CAZCVM010000456.1:0-2647 GCA_964501965.1 uncultured Leptospiraceae bacterium
ATTTTTATTTGTTTGATAACAATGATCCGATCATTCGGACATACCAAAAAATATTTCCTGAATTGTTTATCAGTCCTGAAAAAATGCCCCAAAGCATTAAAAACCATATTCGATATCCAGTCACTTTATTCAATGTTCAAATGGATATGTACCGCACATACCACATGAAAGACCCGCAAGTTTTTTACAATAAGGAAGATATGTGGCAATTTCCTTTTGAAATTTATGAGAGCACCAAAATCCCCATGGAAAGCTATTATCAATTGTTGCAAATGCCGGGAAAAACGAATTTGGAATTCACATTGATGCTCCCATTTACCCCTAGAGGGAAAAATAACCTGATATCCATTGCGACAGCAAACTCGTCTGTGATTCCCTTCAATAAAAAACTAAACATTGACATCGAAAAATCCAGCAACCCTGATCAACCCCAGACGAGTCAAAAAAAGAATTATGGCGCGATCACTATTTACAAAATGCCCAAAAAAAATCTTTCTTATGGGCCTATGCAATTTGAAGCCCGAATCGATCAAAATTCTGAGATATCCCAGCAGCTATCACTTTGGAGCCAAAAAGGCTCCAAAGTGATTCGAGGCAATACTCTAGTGATTCCCATTGGAGGCACATTGCTCTATGTTGAGCCTTTGTACTTAAAATCCGAACAATCAGAATTGCCTCAATTGATACGAGTCATTGCTGCTCATGGTTCCAATCTAGTCATGGAAAAAGATTTGGATACTGCGCTGGCAAAAATATTTTTTCAAAGAGAAAATTTATTTTCCGAAGGCAATAATGATGACGGAGACAAAATGAAATTTACGGCAATGGCGGGTATGACCCAGTTCCAGAAAAAAATTGAGCAAGCAAGAAAGCTTTATCAACGCGCAATGTCCAAACTAAAGAAAGGGGATTTTTCCGGATACGCAAAGGACATAGAGAAGCTAGGAGAAATCATCAAATGATAAGGGATCAAAAAAATGCAACACAATCATAGTAGTGACGCTACTCGCCAAAAACAAACATTTTTTTTGATTGTCACTGGAATGATAGCTGGATTGGCAAGCGGCGGTTTGGGAATTGGCGGCGGTGTTATTATCACGCCGGCTCTCATGCTATTACTGAGATTTCCTGCTGTCACGGCAATCCAGCTTTCATTGGCAGCTATAGCCCCCATTGCTCTGGTCGGAATTGTGTCACATACAATACTTGCGCCGCAAAATGTAAACTGGTTTTTGGCAGGTTTTATTGTCATCGGTTCTTTGCCCGGATCATGGTTTGGTTTGTATATCAAAAAGAAAATACGAACCCGGACATTATATTTTATGTTCGCCTTTTTTTTCGCTTATACAGCTCTAAAAATTTCCAACCTAATACCAGAGATAAACATTTTTGACTTTCCAACAGCCCACACTGCCGACAAATTGCCATTGATTTTGCTGGGATTTTTAGCAGGCATTGTTTCTTCGATATTTGGCATTGGCGGCGGCGTCATCATTGTCCCGATCTTGGATCAGGTATTTCATTTGCCGCTACTCCAGTCTATCGCGGTATCCCTGGCCGTTATTGTGCCGACTACCCTTTTTGGTTCCTGGATACACAGAAATACAGCTCAACTAAACAAAGAACATTTTTTAGCTTTGCTTCCTGCCGCGCTGATCGGAGCTGTTTTGGGTGGATACATTGCACTCCATAGTCCGCCGATTTTATTGCGCTATTTATTCTCAATCATTTTATTGCTTTCCGCGTACAAAATGTTCAAAAAAGGCATGGATCAATCACCCAAATAATATTCCATAGAAATATATTTCTGAACATAGTCTTTGATGCCTTCTTCCAAAGAATAAAACGGCTGTGCGTATCCGGTCGCAGTCAATTTGGACATTTTCGCTTCCGTAAAATATTGGTACTTGGCTCGCAAATATTCCGGCATATCAATATATTCTATATTTGGCTTTTGTCCCATAGCTGAAAATATAGCTGAGACAAGATCATTCCATGTCCGAGCTGTGCCAAAACCTACATTGAACAGCCCCTTGGCTTTCGTTTCTGACCAAAAATAGACCGCTATTCGAGCTGCGTCCTTAACATAAATAAAATCACGTTTTTGTTCTCCATGCCCAAAAGATGGATCATGTGACCGAAACAACTGAACCTTTCCGGTTTCCATTATCTGGCCGTATGCTTTGTGAATGACACTGCGCATATCTCCTTTGTGGTATTCGTTCGGTCCATATACGTTGAAAAACTTGAGTCCTACTTGTCGCCGCAGCAGGCCTTTTCTTTTTGCCCAAAGATCAAAAGCTTGCTTCGAATAACCATAAATATTTAATGGCCGAAGTTTTTCAATCATAGCTTCATCATCCGCAAACCCCAAAGCCCCATCTCCATAGGTAGCAGCACTTGAGGCATAAATAAATGGTATATCATTGGCCGCGCAATGTAGAGAAAGAATTTTTGTGTAAGCAAAATTGTTTTGTATCAAATATGACGCATCTGTTTCCGTTGTACTGGAACAAGCACCCATGTGAAAAACCCCTTCCACATCATAGTGATAGCCTTCCTTGTACTGCAAATCATAGATAAACTCATCTTTTTCCAAATAGTCCATGTAACGCAGCCCGCGCAGATTTTTCCATTTTTCACTATC
>CAZCVM010000457.1:0-2084 GCA_964501965.1 uncultured Leptospiraceae bacterium
AATGCGATAGAATCTTTGTTGCGGGCAGGTATTTTGCCTGTTATGAATGAAAATGATTCTGTGGCCATTGAAGAGTTATTGCTTGGCGACAATGATACTTTGGCCGCGCATGTGGCTGTTATGGTGCAAGCAGATTTGTTGATTTTGTTGACAGATGTTGCCGGCTTTATGCAGGATAATGAAGTCACTGCCTATATTGACGCGATAAACAGCCAAATTCGGGGACAGATCAAGAAAGAGCGCAGTCAATGGGGACGGGGTGGCATGGAGACAAAATTGGCTGCCGCGCAAATGATGATGCACCATGGCAAGAAGTGTATCATTGCCAGTTATAAGGAAAAGAAGGTTTTGCAGCGGTTGTTGTCTGGCGAGGTTTTGGGTACACTATTTTTCAATCCCAAAAGTTTGGATCGTTTGCATGGGAAGCGGCGCTGGATAGCTGTGGGAGCAAATCAGGTCAAAGGACAGATTTTTGTGGATCATGGGGCAGCATACCATCTTCTGAATAAAAGCCGATCTTTGTTGGCCAAAGGAGTGACAAAGGTTTCTGGAAAATTTTCCGTGGGCGATTTAGTGGATATTGTGCTGGATGTGACCAGTGCGCCCTTGTCCGGTGAAAAGTCGCAATTAGATAAGTATTCGGAAGATACTGTGATTGCCCGAGGCCTGGTCCATTTTTCCAGCAAAGATATGCAAAAAATTTTGGGTTGTCATAGCCGGGAGTTTCAAACAATATTGGGCAAACCGACTTTTCAGTCAGTAGTTCACCGCAACAATCTGGTTGTATTGAATGAAATTTTATAGTTATTTAAAGGATGAAAGATGATACGGGAAATTGTACAAAAAGTTTATCAAAAAGAAAACCTGACACGGGAAATGAGCCAGCAGGCAATGGAAACAATTATGGAGGGCAAATGGACGCCAGCCCAAATAGCAGCTTTTTTGGTGGCATTGCACATGAAAGGCGAGTCTGTCACAGAAATTTCCAGTTTTGCCCGTGTGATGCGCGATAAATCATCCGGCTCCAGCCTGGAAAGCAAATCCGGGGCAATAAATAGCTCATTAAACAGTACTTTGTTCGATACTTGCGGTACCGGAGGAGACAACAAAGGATTGTTCAATGTTTCCACTGCTGCATCTTTTGTACTGGCAAGTTGCGGTGTGCGTGTGGCAAAGCATGGCAACCGTGCGGTTACATCCGCTAGTGGTTCGGCAGATATTTTGCAAAAAATGGGCTGCAATATTGAGCTCAACCGAGATCAAGTCATTCACGCGATAGAACAACTTGGCATTGGTTTTTTATTCGCGCAAAGTTTTCATCCAGCTATGCGTTTTGTCGCACCAGTGCGACAGGAGTTGGGTATTCGTACAGTGTTCAATATTTTGGGTCCCCTGGCCAATCCTTTGCACGCGCAAAATCAAATGATGGGAGTTTTCGCGCCTGGTTTGAGTGAGACATTGATTCATGTGTTGTATGAATTGGGAGAAAACAATGGTGTGGTTTTTCATAGCGATGATGGAATGGATGAGGTTTCCATTTTCGCGCCTACAAGAGGGTTTTATTTTCAAAATCGGGGCGAAGTACGTGATTTTTATGTGGATCCTGCAGATTTGGAAATCCATAACCCAGACATGGAAGCTGTTTTAGCGGATAGCCAGGAAAAGGCAGTAAAGATATTTGAACAGGCTTTGAGTGGTGAAAATCAAGCCGCAGCAGATATGGTTGCCCTCAATGCGGCTGTTGGACTTTGGTTGATGCAAAAAGTTGGTTCTGTGCGCGAAGGATTGGATCTGGCGCGTACCAATATAAAATCTGGTCAGGTGACGCAGCTTTTGGAGCAGTATATTGCTTTGACCAATCGTTTTTAGATAATGGTCGCAAAATGAATCACCATTTCAAAAGCAAGCTCAATGAAATATTTGCCCGCAAACGGGAAGATTTTGCGCGGCAGGGAATAAAGCTGCCCCACAGTTCCTGGCCCAAACGCACGCAAAATCCCAGGTCATTGCAAAAGCTGTTTCCGCGTCTGATTATTGCCGAATTGAAACGCAGTTCGCCTTCTCTGGGAAATATAAATCAAGAG
>CAZCVM010000457.1:2094-2636 GCA_964501965.1 uncultured Leptospiraceae bacterium
GGTTGATATTGTTGAAGTTGCCCGGGCCTATGAAAGAGGAGGCGCGTCTGCGATTTCTGTGTTGACAGAAGAAAATTATTTTTCTGGTAATCTGGAATTTTTATCATTAGTGCGTCAGGCTGTGAATCTACCGTTATTGCGTAAGGATTTTATTTTTACCAAAGAACAAGTCCAGGAAGCTTATGCTTGGGGTGCGGACGGCATTTTACTGATTGCCACTTCTTTGGACATTTCCGTACTCAATGAATTGGTATCCTATGCCCATAGTATGGGACTTTGGGTATTAATGGAGGGCCACAGTTATGAAGATATGGTAAAAATATGTCAATGCGACACATTGGATCCGCAACAGGATTTTGCGGGTATTAATAATCGCAATCTGCATACATTGGAGTTGAATGTGGCTCATGGCAAACAATTGTATCAGCAAATGCGCAATCAGGGGGAAACTTTGCCCGCGCCGTTTATCGCAGAGTCCGGTTTTTTTGAAACAACAGACCTGGTTGCTTATGACGGTTTAGCGCATGGATTTTTAATAGGTT
>CAZCVM010000458.1:0-1603 GCA_964501965.1 uncultured Leptospiraceae bacterium
CCTCACTGGAATATTCGGTGTGGTCCATCATATCATGGAATTGACGGGAGACCTTCTGGGAACACAATAATTTTTTTCCCTTTATCAATGTATTGCTGAGTTTTAAGTTTAAGATCCGTTAAATTCTGTTTGTTTAAGTTATTTTTTAAAAAAATAACTTTGGCAGGAAACTTAAAAAATTCAAGAACCCTATAGATTTTCTGCCAGTGCTGGTTTGATACCGCGACGGAGGTTGACGGCAGGAATAATCTCCACAATATCGGTGCATCGAAATCAGATATATGGTTAGATATTAAGATCATGCCATTTTTATTGTCCTGCCATTGGTCTTTATTGCTAAACTGGCACCATAGCCCTATGATAGGCCATGTTATGGCTATGTAAATCTTCTCCAGCTTAAGCCAGTAAAAGATTGCATACAATGGTAAAAAGAAAGTAAAATAGAAAACCATTCTGGTAATCATTAAAACTAATCCGACAGGACTATAAAAAAGAAAAAATAATATAGTGGCAATTGATAAGGGAGATTGAACCCGGTTTTTGGTCCATACCTTCTTATGGAGTTCATTGATATTATTATTGTTCATATTTGATATTCCTGTAATGGATAATCCGCTAACAGCGAAAATATTCTACCACCCTCCTCTCGGGTAAGCTGTTTGCTTGTAAAATACCCAGAAACCCTGTGCCCGGTTAAGGATGTTATTTTTTGAGCTGATAGATGTCACTATGGAATTAAAAAATAGCATTATCATTTTGTAAAGAACGATAATGCTATCTGCTTAATGTTAATTTTTCATTTTTACCGATTTTTTTTGCCGGCCATTTGGGAAAATTACGATTCCATGCATCAAGATTCATTACCTGGCAGCTATTTGATATTTCAGAAATCCACCTTGTTGTTTTTTTGCCGACAGGTAATTCAGTTTTTAAACTTTTTGCAATTTTGGTATTCAAGGCATTGTCAAAATTTAAAAGGCAGATATAATGGATAGGTTTGTTGACCTTGTTCTCAGCTTGTCTATATAAATATGAATCCCTGAATTTATATTTGAGATAGTTTTTTAGCCATTCGAAATGTTTTTTCCGCTTGATGCAATTTATTTCATCGCACTCTTTCTCACCCCAATCTTTTTCGGTGTCATATGAACCGGCATATTCTTTAACTTCGATGAATAAATATGCGTCCGACAGTTCAGCGATAATATCTACCGCTTTTAATGCTGTGACACCATGGAAGGTTGGTGATGTTTTATCGGTTTCATCAAATTTAAACGCATGCATAGCATCGGTGAAGTCAATAAGGTAACCGTCAGATTCTACTATCATTTACCAAGTCCTCCCATATCTTTTGAAACCTGCCGGTCGATCAGAGAACCAAAAGTCTCATCGATAGCATTAGGGAATATTTCCAGAAATAATATATTTTTTGAATGCGCAATCTCGTCACTCTTTTTGTCCCGGTATAAGCTGTGATATAGGATATGGTCATCTTCAGTTGTTGCGAGGTCAAATTCTTTGAGAAAGACATAATCGTGTGTTGAAATAAAAATCTGAACACCCAAACGCTGGAGTTCTACCAGTATCGACACGACTGTTTTCA
>CAZCVM010000458.1:1613-2632 GCA_964501965.1 uncultured Leptospiraceae bacterium
GGCTCATCCCAAAAAAGTGTACTTCCGCTTAAAAGCGCCCCATTTTGTATTAACAGCCATAAGAGCCCCAATTTTCTGAAACCCTCGGCCAGCAATGTGAATTCAAGCTCTCCTTGTTTATTTTTCAGAAAGAATTCTTCATTTTTGGAGATTACTTTCCCGTCCATGGACTTTTGTAATATTTCCAGAAGGGTAACTCTGTGCTTATCCAGCTGGCCTTTGAGTGCTGGTAAAAAAGCCCGGTCAATGATATCGGAGTATATTTCTTCAAAATGAATATTTCTAGTAGCGTAAAGCGAGCGAAACCCAGGGGCATTGGCCATCATGTCTTTGACTGGTATATAAACCGATTCTATTAAATTCTCAGTCCATAGCTTTGTAGCACCGGTTATTTTTGCATTTTTTGGTTTAATGGTACGATTGGTCAGGCTCAATTTTATAGATATCTCCCGTTCATCAGATAAAACCCGTTTTATCTCAAAAAAACCGGAGTCACTGTCTCTTGCTCTTTTAACAAGCCTGCCTATCTGCTTACCAGATGGATAAAAAACATTGTTTACTTTATCTGCAAAATTCTTTTTACTTTTTGTTATATCGCAAGAAGAGTAAAGTGCTTTTAAAATGTGTGTCTTACCGGTGCCATTCTCTCCAATAAAAATATTGATACCTTTGGTGAATTCAATATCGAGTTTATTGAAAGCTGTAAAGTTTTCAAATTTAATTTTAGTTAACATTTATTTTTTTCCAGAAATACTATTTACTACTGAATTTATGATCTCCCGCCTTCAATGGCAAAGTGCAACACGAGACATAATCTCCAATGGTGTAGAAAAGTCAAGACATTTCATCGGTCGATTGTTTAATTTATTTTCTATTTCTTTTATTTTTGCATTTGTGACTTTAGAAAAATCAGTCTTCTTTGGAAGGTCTCTTCGAATAAGACCGATTAAATTCTCTACGCTTCATTTTTTAGGAAGGTTCTCGCTACATACCGGAGAGGATGTGGATATAAAACTGAG
>CAZCVM010000459.1:0-1551 GCA_964501965.1 uncultured Leptospiraceae bacterium
AACACAGCAAGCAATGTCAGCCAACGGATTCATCTTGATTTTTTTCTGACTGCACACACAAAAAAAATGATCCCGCTGCGAAGTGACGCAAAAACCAATGACTGGATTGTTGTATTGGGGGAATTGGGCCTGGCCCGCGCTGGTCTCAAATATTTTTCGGAGTTCATTGATTCAAATTCAAACACAAAAACAAGTCCATACAAATACCCCAATTGCCAAAACCATTTTTTGCAACCGCATATTAGCGTAAACCTGATACAGCTAATGCGGCAACTGACTGATAAAAACATCATTCACGCTGCCATGGACATTAGCGATGGTTTTGTACAGGACTTGAAACATATTCTGGACTCCTCCCAAAAACGCGCGGTATTGTTCAACAACAATCAATCATCTAGCTTTCATCGGGACAAAATTCATTCCGAAGTCATTGCCATCTGTGACCAATTGAAAGAAGACCCCATGCGCATGGTTTTGCGGGGCGGCGAGGACTATATTCCTTTGATCACCATAGCCCCTAAAAATTGGCCAGAGGTCAAACAACTGGCTGACGAAAACCAGATAGCCATATATATAATGGGTCAAATATTGGCTGATTCACAATCCAGCACGGCTTTGCAAATCGAAAACCTTCCAGAGGAATTGACAGGATATAGTCATTTTTAGACTACATTACAATAATCCCATCAATTCAGGCCGGCCCGTTCAAATAGAAAATCTATCTGTTCTAAATAAGGGTCCAGCGCGAATATTTCTTCTATATCCTGGGCCGACAACTTATCTTTGACTCGTTCATCTTTGGCAACTTCGTCTTTGAGAAACAATGCCTGATCCTGCCATACTCGCATCGCATTGTCCTGAACGATCAGATATGCTTGTTCGCGGGAAAACCCCTTGGCAACAATTTTCAACAAAAGCTTCTGACTAAAAATCAATCCTCTGGTTTTCCAAATATTTTGAGTCATGGTCTGAGGATAAACATGCAAATTTTCTACAATAAAAATCATTTTATCAAGCATATAGTCCAGCAAACCGGTACTATCCGGCAAAATAACCCGTTCTACAGAACTATGAGAAATATCACGCTCATGCCACAAAGCCACGTCTTCCAACGCGGCCTGTAAATTGCCGCGTAAAACACGAGACAATCCACTTACACGTTCACACAAAATTGGATTGCGCTTGTGAGGCATTGCAGAGCTGCCTTTTTGTCCTTGGCGAAAAGGCTCTTCCACTTCACGCACCTCACTTTTTTGCAAAGCGCGAACTTCCGTTGCCAACTGATCCAAAGTTGCTCCCATGATCGCAATAGCGGACAATACTTCTGCATGCCGATCTCGTTGCAGCACCTGAGTCGCGATCTTTGCCGGTCGCAAATCCATTTGCTTGCAAACATATTCTTCGACAGACGGGTCCACATTGCTAAATGTTCCCACAGCTCCCGACAACTTGCCCACGGAAATATTTTGTTTGGCGTTTTCAAGGCGCTCAATTCCCCGCAGTACAGATTGATAAAACAAAGCCATTTTCATGCCAAATGTTGTAGGCTCC
>CAZCVM010000459.1:1561-2631 GCA_964501965.1 uncultured Leptospiraceae bacterium
CCGCGTGTACCCCATGACTGCGTCCAATGCACGGAGTTTTTTTGTATGCCAAAGCTTTTTGTTTCAATGCCCGGGCAAGCTTTTTTGACTGTTCAATAAGTATATTCAGCGCGTCTCGTGTAGTCGCAGCCAATGCTGTATCTCCAATATCTGAGCTTGTCAATCCATAATGAATAAAACGTCCTGACTCTCCCACAAATTCATTTACGCTTGTCAAAAATGCAATCACATCATGATGCACCTGCGCTTCAATTTCTTCAATACGTTTCAAATCAAAAGCTGCTTTTGATTTGATTTGATCCAGATCCTTTTGCGGCACAATGTTCAACTGGGCCTGAGCTTCGCAGGCATAAATTTCTATTTCCAGCCATTTTTGAAATTTGTATTCTAAAGTCCAAAGCTTTGCCATATCAGGCCGCGAATACCGTTCGATCATTTTTCTCTCCTTATAAAAAACAAATTTAATATTTCATTTTTCATTTACATTTTTCTAAAAGACTTGACTTTCTTTGAGAAAGCCTTCTCTATACGCAGTTAATAGCATATTTAAATCGTCAATATTTTTTTGCAGGTCTTTACCTTTATCTGTGTCACGGACCCGCATCCGGCCCCGCGATTTTTCCAATATCTCTGTCTCACTGCGCATATCAACCTCCTCTTCAATGGCTTTTTGGCTTGACTCAAATGGTTTGTGTGAGGCCAGCAAAAATCCATAAGAATTGTAAATCAAAGTGTATCCGGCTATACCAGTCTCTTTTTGGTATGCCTTCGCGAAACCGCCGTCAATGACTATTAATTTACCATCCGCCTTTACAGGGCTTTCTCCTTTTTTAACCTGGACCGGCACATGTCCATTAATAATATGTGATGTTTCCGGGTCTAAACCAAATTTTTTCAGTATTTTTTCAGCAATTTCTTTTTCATTGCGCAGACGATAATACGGATTCTTTATTTCTTTATGCGTTTCAGTATCTTTTACAAAATATCTTTCAAAAGTCGCCATCTTATTTTTGCCAAACAAAGGAGATTGATCCCCACTCCACAAATACCACATGACATCCATGCCGTAC
>CAZCVM010000460.1:0-2623 GCA_964501965.1 uncultured Leptospiraceae bacterium
CAATTCATTCGTAGACTCTACCAATACTTCTGTGCCTACTTCCATGCGGTATTGCTTCCCGCCCAGTGCTACAATTGCATACATTTTCTTCTCCCAAATTCTGGCCAAATAATAAATAAAGAATGTCATCACAAGACAATGCAGTGTTATGTCAAGCTCATTTCACTATTTAAGCTTGATCCAAAGGAAAATTATTTTAAATAACTATGTTTTAAATAACTATTTTACGCTGTATTTTCCAAAAATTTCAAATATTACTTGCAATATTGGGAGCAAAATATGTAAATACTTAAGTGCTGCTGCTGACTTGCAAATCCATATCAGCAAAGAAGGAAACACCATGACAAACCATAAAAAAAACGTTTATACAAAACGTTTCTTTGCCACATTTATCGGCAGTCTCATAGTACTGAATGCTAGTCTGATGAGTTGCTCATCTGCCAAGCTAGGCGGATCCATAGCCACTTCGCCAAGTTCCCATCAGGATTACCGCAATGATCGCCAATCCCGGGAAGCAAACAGAACTACGAGCAAATCCAAAGATAAACCGTCCAGCCGATTATCGGATTCTTCTCAAAATAAAGAAAACAATCAAAAACCAAATCAAACACGATTGATCATATACCATGGCAATCTCGGCCTGGAAGTCAAAAATCTGGAAAAAAGTGTTCAAGATGCTCAAAATATCATTGAAAAATGGCAAGGATACACGGAAAAAAGCAAAGTCAAGCTGCAACAGGGACAGGCCTATCTTGTTTTACGCCTTCCGGTAAGACATTTTCATCAGGCACTTGCCCAGGTAATGGATCTAGGCACTGTATACTACCGCAATATAAAAGCTATGGACATTACCCGCAAATTTAGTGACTTGGTTTTGCGTCTGGAATCTACCCAAAAAGCTTTGGCCCGTTTACAGCAATTGCTCCGGCAAACAAAAAAAACCAAAGACCGGATTAAAATATTGAAAGAAATCAACCGGCTTCAGGAAAAAATCGAACAGCTAACCGGTTTACGCGACTATTATGCGAAGCAGGCTGCTTTTTCTACCATATATTTGAGCTTAAAAACAAAAGTGGAAAAACCACAAAACATTCTTTCTCCTTCACCATTTGCATGGATATCCGGTCTCTCGCCGACCAGCCGCACAATAAAAAAATACAAAAATATTTCTATGCCAGCACCCAAGAAATTTTTTACCAATAAAAAGAAATTTGAAGCTGGCAATTCTTCCTATCTTTATGCCAATGCTTCCAATGTAATGATACGTGTCGGTGAAGTGGACAATTATCCAAAAGCGGATCTACATTTTTGGCTTACTGCTTTGAGCAAAGAAATGGGCAATCGCGGCTATGAAATAATCCTAAACAAAGATATACAGGTAAAAAATGGTTCCGGCAAATATATCCGCTACCAGGATCGGCAAAATTATCAAACTATTTATTATGATATATTTTTGGCAGTCAAAGAAGATTCGATATACCTTATCGAAACTTTTTATCCCAACAAAAAACTGATGAAGCTCAATAATCCACTAGTCCTGCAAGCTGTCCGTGACACTCAATTGGATTAAAACAAAAAAACAGGTAATAACTATGAATACAACCGCATACAAGTACCCCAAAAATATGATAAATAAATTTACCTTTCTGGCAACTCTTTGTTGCGTTATTTGGATAACAGCATTGCCGGAAAATGCTATTTCGCGCGAGCCATCCGAACAAAAATATCTGATAAAGACCTACCGGATATATATGCACACTGCAAAAATGCGTGAAAGCGTTGATTTTATCTTGGATCAAACCAAAAAAAAACAAGGTTTTTTATTGCGTCAACGCAGTAGTTCCAGCAAAGAATGGTTACAAGTCAAGATACCGGCTCATCAGGATTATACTACGATATTGTCCGGCTTGAAACAATACGGGCTCATTGTCAACCAGGACAAAAATTTTTCCAATGCCGGTGAAGATATTGTCACTTTACGCGGAAAGATCAAAACTCTGCAACAGTACCTGGATTCATTGTATAGTTTGTACAAAAATTCCGGTCTGCAGCAATCCATTGAAATTGAAAAAAACATTAATGCCACCATCCGTAAACTCGAACACGCGAAAGGCCAGTATCGTTTTCTAATCGACCAAACAAAAAATGTTGTCATCTCCATTCATTTTTCTTTTCCAAAAAAAGTTAAAAAAACTACTATAAATTTTGGCGTCTACTGGTTAAAGAATTTGAGCATATCTCATTTTATCAAAAACTTTTAGGCCATAGCAATGTAATCGCAAAGTCAACGCGGAATATTCAATGAAAAGATTGACTTTAAATAACTATAAAAGTAAACACGAAACAATATGGAAAAAACAAGGAAAAAAAATGCGAAAATATTTATTTTATAGTCTAAAACTTACTTTATTTCCCCTATTCACGGTATTATTTTTATCCTGCAAAAGCGTAGATATGCAAACACCGCCAGGATTTGTCCATTACCACAAACAAAAACATCCCTACAAAGCCATTACAGCCGACGGATTGCGTCTGAAGGTTCAGATCAAAGACAATGAACCCAAAGGCGACGCAGAACTCTGGCTGCAAAAAATCGAAAAAACTTTGCTTGGCAGAGGCTATA
>CAZCVM010000461.1:0-2622 GCA_964501965.1 uncultured Leptospiraceae bacterium
CTTGAAAGAGTCGATTCTCCAGCTCGAAGAGCTGGGCCTGAATGTGAGCTACGCTCGGAGCGCCGTAAAAACAGTGCCGACTTGTTACAAGTATGTTAGTAACATGTTCGCCCCATGTTGGGTTTTTTACTCGGAAACCCAGAAAATAGAAATGGTGCTTCATGATCTTGAAACCCGGTCATACGGTGTGCCAATTCCCGAAAGGTTTCGGGTTGGTTTACGCTCATCTGATCCGGCCCCGGAAGGATTCCGCTGTGTCAACAGAAAGGATCCGACCCTCACCCGCAAATAGCATAGCTTAATACCGAATAAAAAAAAAAAAAATAAAACCCCCCACCCTAACAGGCGGGGGGTTTTTTTTTATTCTGAAAAAATTTTCTGAAACAAATCTTGCCTTCCCCTGAGCATCATCTAAAAAGAGTGCATGTCAGGTCGCCGCAAATCCCGGTCAAGGGCGGAATATCTGGAGAAGGCACGAGCCTTAAAGCGATTTCACAACTTCTCCTTCCCGCTCAATCGAAAACTCTCCCCCAACCAAAAAGCCGCCGTCACAAGGCAATGGAAGCGTCTGGGATCGACGGCAAAAGAATACCAAAGGGCGGAGAAGGATCCCGAAAAGGATGTAACGACAAAGCTAGTCAAGGTTAGCAGCGAACGGGAAAGAAGGCGTTTGAAGAAAACATTTGGCGATCGTGTAACTAACAAAGGCGTGCTTGTTCGGATCCCCGCGACCCCTAAAAAGGATTTGAAGCGAGTGAAGGTGGACGTGAATGGGGACTTCCTGAAAATGCAGATCGGCATTCGCGCCAACTATTACGTCCCAATCGATATAACGGAATTAGTTGGACCTGATCGGGAACGCTACTTTGAATCCGTTTTAGAAAATTTCAAAATTGAGAACGGTAAAACGAACGATCCCGAAGAAATAACTTATGTTATAAACGGATACCCAATGAAAAGACGTTTTGATTTTTCGGACTTCGAGGACGAGATGGCGGGGACTATATCGGGTTACTCAACCGTCATGGCCGAACTACACGACTTAAATTCCGGCATGAATGTTACCGGACTAATATTCACTTACTTCGAACCAATCAACCAAAAACAACCGAAACGAAAGAATAAAAAATGACACTGAAAACGAAACTAGCTAAGGATATGGATTTATCTAAAGCCAGATTACGCGGCCTAAAATCCCGTCATTCCCGCTTAATGGGGGAAATTATAGAAGCCGGTAGAAAACAGGATCCCGACAAGGTGGCAAAGCTTAATGAAAAGCTTTGGCGAACGGAGGAAAATATAAAGAGCGAACAAACCCGTTTCGAGTATTTGCGCGATCGCGTAAACGGTCAAATGGGTCTCAACTTTTACCCGCTAGAAAAATTTTAACACGGAAGAACAATGCCTAAAAAACAACGTCCTATAATTGCAGCGGATCTGGAAACCGATCCATTCAAGGATTGGAACGAAGATTCCGCGCCTGTTCTCCCTCGACCTTTTTTGTCGGTTGGGTATACCGGTAAAAAACGATTTCATCACTGGTGTGAAAGGGATTGCATAAATCCCCTAATAGACTGGTTCCTTCAATATGAAAACCCGCTAATCTATTTCCACAACGGCGGAAAATTTGATATTCATTACTTGCTTCCCGACCTGTTCAAACGGTATCCCGCTTCAACCCTCAAAATGTTGCTAATCGGATCCCGTATAACGGTTTTGAAAACTCCCGATTTTGAATTGCGGGATTCTTATGCCATTTTGCCGGTCGCGTTAAAGGCGACCGGTCAAAAGGATGAAATTGATTACAGCAAATTCGAATCTCATGTTCGCAACTCCCACAAATCGGAAATCATTCGTTACGCAATTCAGGATTGTATAGCGTTGCACAACGCTGTAATGGGTTTTCGCGAAAGATTTGGGGAAGGAATAACACTGGCCAATCGCGCATTCGACCAACTCAAACAAACGGGCTATCCAATCGAAAAAACAACGGAAAAATTCGATGAACGATTCCGGCGTTATTATTTTGGCGGAAGAACGGAAGCGTTCAAAAAAGGTCACTTTCGAGCAAACCTAACCTTTGCGGACATCAATTCCGCATATCCGTTTGCCATGACAGAGCCTCATTGGTGGGGCATGGGTGTAAAGACTGTTACACACATGCCCATTATTCACCCCCGCAAATTGCAAGGTCTATATCGGATAAAAGCGAAAACGAAAAACTGGTTTGGGATTGGGCCTTTCCCCCACCGAAACGAGCGAGGGGGATTAGATTTCCCGTGCGATTTGGTAGAACGGGAATATCACGTAACCGGATGGGAGTTACAAACCGCCATGAATCTTGGCATGGCGGAATTCAAGGTGATTGAAGGATACATACCGGATAAGGTTTTCGATTTTGCGGCCTATGTCGACAAATTTTACACCGAAAAAGTGCAAGCGAAACTGTCGGGAGACGAAGAAACCGAACTGTTCGCGAAACTGATGCTTAATTCGGCTTATGGAAAATTCGCGATCAATCCCCGCAATTTTCTGGATTATGAATTTACGGAATATGGCTGCAAACCGGAATCCGAGCGGGAATGGAAACCCGTGCAAGACCTTTACGAGAGCGGAAAATCC
>CAZCVM010000462.1:0-2621 GCA_964501965.1 uncultured Leptospiraceae bacterium
TGTTGTTTTGACCGGCCCTTTGGCGCGGACATATTGGGAAGGTTTCATAGTGTCCATGTCCATCCAGTATTCTGTGAGAATATTGCCGCTCAAATCTGGTTTGGACCCGGTTTTGCCGCCTAGTCCCAATGTTTTGCAGCCAGCAGCGAGCATTGTTAGCACTGTGATGAGTATCAATAAATGGATGTGTTTTTTCATTCTGTTTTCTCCTGTATAGTTTGCGTGTGTTTAGATTTCTTTTGGTTTTTTCATGGATTTGAGTTCTTTTTCCATTTCGATTTGAAGTTTTTCAATGCGTTTGCCCAAAAAGACCAAGGGCCAGCTCAGAAATGGTACAAAGTATCCCATTTGATCCAGGTTTTCTGCCAATGCTTTTAGAAAGCCAGTATTGCTATAATCAATATCCATATCATGGCCTTTTTGCCAATTGCGGAAATGATGATTGAATAGTACCGGCCATCCAGTCGGCAAAATATACATGATTTTGTCCATATTGGCCAGCCACAGATCAATCAGTTCATTGGTATTGTAGGGATCATCTCCGTATTGGCGCACCGCCTGATCTAGTTGGTTTTGCATTCTTTCTTGCACCAGATCCCGCATTGCATGTTGTTCTTTTTTGCGTATTTCGCGGAATGGTTTGCCTTCTGTATAATCATTCAAATCAATGGGGTCACCAACAATATAGGTAAGCTTTGCTGGTAAGCCTCCATACAAACTCCAGGGTTGAAAAGGCAATAAAAATGTTGTTCCAGCCAGGGGCAAGAAAGTCATGCCGATTTTATGGGCGATATCATTCAAAAAATCTGATTTATAAGAATAGGGGTTGAGGTACTCTCCGTTTACCGTGACCACTGGAACAATTTTGGATTTGTATTTGAGGGCCATACGGATAAATGAGGGACTCATAAACTGCAATTGATAGCGTTTGTCAAAACCTTTGGCAATGCCGCCGACCCCTTCTGGATAAATAACCACATCATTGTTTTTTTGCATGATAGCATCAAATGTCCGTAAGGTAGCATCTATACCGCCGCCTTTGATCCACCAGTCTTTGATCAAAAAGGGATTCATTTCTTCCTTGAACAAAGTCAAAGGATGAACGAGGCCGCGCAAAAATTTCTCTTTTTTGTAATAGTGTTTGTAGGCATACAAGGAACCAAAAACAATTCCATCCCAGGCAAAAGCAAAACCGCTATGATTGCCGACAAAAATATTTGGATTGTCTCCGGGTTTTTTTTCCGGTATTTTGTCCAGGCCATGGATTTCCGCCCTAAAATAAAAACGGTTTAAAAATTGAATGCATTTTTGACCCATGCTGACAACATATTCTGGATCATAGATTTTGTTGTAGTCCTCCAGGGAATAATTTGGAAATTCCATAGTTTTGTTCTCCCATTTTTTCAGTTGGTTTTGCTGGGAGATTTTATGGATTTGATACTATTTGTGCAAGCAATTAATTTTAATACCATAAGTTTTTCCCTTTTCCTGATTTTTCATGTATTTTATGAAAAGCATCAGAAGGTAAGGGAAAAAACCTATGGTATTTGTTGCGTGAGAAAACGACTTACCAACGATCTAGATTCGATAGATTTTTGTATCTATTGTAAGTGAGCTTGGCGTGTTCTTCGTGCTTTTTCGCCAATTCTGCTGCAAGCTCGGGTTGACTTTTTTGCAGTATCCGGTAACGATTCTCATGTTTCAAGTAATCCTCCATTGCCATGGTTGGTTCTTTGGAATCCAAAGTGAGAGGATTCTTACCTTCCAAAGCAAGAAGCGGATTGTATCGATAGAGTACCATGTGTCCGGCTTCTACTGCATCGCGTTGCCGTTCCATGCCATGAGCCATATCAATCCCCCAGGCGATACAATGTGAATAGGCAAGAATCACAGACGGACCGTTGTAAGCTTCCGCTTCCCGAAATGCTTTCACTGTCTGCACTTTGTTGTATCCCATAGCCACCTGAGCAACATAGACATCGCCATAGGCCATAGCCATCATGCCCAGGTCTTTTTTGAAACTGGGACGGCCATTGGCAGCAAATTGAGCTACAGCTCCGGTAGGTGTCGCTTTGGACATTTGGCCACCGGTATTGGAATACACTTCCGTGTCCAAAACGAGTATATTGACATTGCGTCCGGTGGCAATGACGTGATCCAAGCCGCCAAAACCGATATCATAGGCCCAACCATCTCCGCCGACAATCCATATAGAACGCTCGATCAAAAAGTCTGCCACAGACAACAATTGTTTTACCGTCGGATCATCGATACTTGTTGCCAATTGCTTGAGTTTTGTGACCAAGGCGCGTTGTTTTTCAATGCCTTCCTGGGTTGTTTGATCTGCTTCTGTGATTTCTTTAAGCACAGATTGCATCTCACCACTCATTCCTTTTTGCAATAGCTGTTGCACCAATTCCAATGCGAATTCTTTGTTTTTATCAGCAGTTAGCCGGAAACCAAGTCCAAATTCGGCATTGTCTTCAAATAGGGAGTTGGACCATGATGGGCCGCGTCCGTCTTTACGGGTGGTATAAGGCGTGGTGGGCAAATTGCCGCCATAAATCGATGAACATCCGGTAGCATTGGCAATCATCATTCTGTCTCCGTACAGTTGTGAA
>CAZCVM010000463.1:0-2605 GCA_964501965.1 uncultured Leptospiraceae bacterium
GCTTTAAGATAGAATCAACCGTGGTGGCAAAACCGGTAGGCCATATTGGTAAGCCACCATTGACCCGATTTATACCGGGTTCCGGTAATGTGTTTCCATTTGGATCCGTTTCTGCAAGATAGAATTCTATGTGAGTATCCACTCCATTTACATTAGACCCATTTGTACCCTCTATTCTTCGAAAGTCTTCATTGAGGACTTCAATCTGTGATTGCACTTGTGCTTCTGATATATATGCTCCGGATCCTACTTCCTCGCCATTGTGTACCACATGAACTACCACGGGAATTCAGTTGATAACCTCGGTCTCTTCATTTTCAAATGAACAAGAAGTAAACAACAAAAATAAAAAAAGAAGGATAACATATGAGTGTTTGGACATTTATTTAATTTTTTTTGTGTGATTTATACCACATTCATAATTAATCTACTGACTATTGAAGAGGCTCGATATCACCGGTATTCAGATCAATTTGGTATTTTTCACCGGTGGAAAAAGTTGCAATACAAATGTTACCTGCCTGAAACACTATATCTCCTTCATAGGAATAAGGATCGTAGATTGTACTGCTACCTACTAGAGTAAAAGTAGCAGTACCTTCAAATATCACATTATCACTTTTATTGGCTTTTAGATTTGTGTAGACAAAAGAATTTATCACATTATCAATACGGTTATCTTCTAGGTTATACGTCCAATCTCCACCTCTTGAATAAATTCCATTGTAGTTATATGCAGCAGAAGCAGACTCTACACCACTTATTGTCCATGACCCTAAGACTTGATTGTCAGTGAGCAAACGTTCGGAGGTCGTCATTTGGTCAATATCAAAAGTGTAAGCAATATCTTCGGTGCCATCAGCAGAGCAGATGCGAGAATAGTTTTCGGTTACAGTCGAGGTTAAGTTGATACTTCCATCATTTGAGGTCTCGTTATTGGTTCTCGTTTGACTTTCAGATTCGTTGCAATCCACCAAATTTAAGATTTGATCAGCCACATAATCCATGTTGTATACTGCTCCATAGGTAGCGATTGCCATAGATGCCGCAACATACTCTGCAGCGTTATCAACGGTTATAGTTTGATCCTCATCGTTATTGTTAACACAACCGATGAATAGTCCAAGAAATAAAATTGAGGACAGTAATAAGGTTTTCTTTACGTTTAAATTCATGGCAAAAAATCAAAATTGGTTTAAGTTTTGTTAAAATATAAACTCAATTAATTTTCGATTCACTTAACAAAAGATAAGAAATAGTGAATCTCAGTTTATTTAATATCATTAAACTCATTCTACTTATTTAGAAAAAAATACTTTCTATCATTCTTTGAAAGCCTTTTCATTCGACTTTGGCATGACAAAAAACATTAGAAATCAAGTTGGGATGGCAATTTATACAAGGCATTTTCAAGCCTAATCTGAATTGGGATAGGTTATATTTACACTCTTTAGAAGGATGGATGTTTGACTGATTTTTTCCTTAGTCCAATAGTCGAAAATGAGTTCAATACTAGGGTACTATCTCAAACCATTGATACCAAATCTACTAAGGAATCGCCAAGCCTCTATACTAGCACTGATGTCGTAATTAGTACCGGGTTCACCAAACCAGTGATGAGTCCCACCTATAACCTGAAGATGCTCTATCTCAACACCATTTGTACCGTTTTGATACAGATAGCTTACTACAGTATTTTCATTGTTAGGGTCAGTATCGGGTAAGTTAGTAACGACTGCCGCGGTATCTGTTTGATTAAACTGACGCCAGAACTCAATGGTAGTATGTACACTTTCGTATCGAACAAGGGGATCCTCAGTGCCATGCATTTGAATAATGGCAAGAGGTCTTGTGGCATTACACCCCTCTATTTGCCCAGCCAGCATATATCCTTTCACGGCTGCGGGTGCTGCTACTCGATCGTTAAGCTTACAAGCCAATTCTAGTGCCATAAATGCACCATTGGAAGATCCGGCTACATACATTCTTTCGATATCGATGTTATATGCATTGATTAAAGTATCCATCAGTGCGTTGATGAAGCCTACATCATCTGCCCCGAAAGATGTACTAGCCTGATTCCAGATCCTGTTTGTGCCATCCGGGGTTACTAGAATAAAGTGTTCAGTTTCCGCAATTTCGTTGAATTGGCTAATTTCATATTGGTTTTCTTTTGTGCCACCAGCACCATGCAAACTGAAAAGTAGTGGAACAGCTTCGTTTCCAGTATAACCCTCTGGAATGTAAAGGAGGTATTCGCGTTCGGTTCCATCAAAATTGATTATTTTATCAAGCAGACCTGTCTCGACATCTGTAGGAGTTGCGGTAGGATTACTTCCATCATCGTTTGAACAACTCATCATCAGTGTTCCCAATAGTAACGCTGCTATTATATTTAATTTCATACCTGTTGAGTTTGTACTTTATATTTGAAAAACTAATCTAAAGTACTCAAGTGTATTTTAAGGACACTTTACAAAGGATAAGAAATAAATCTATTTTACTTTTTTTTCAATAATCTATTTTTAATTCGACTTAAAGAAACAGGTGTTATACCCAAAACATTGGCTATATATTTATCTGGTACTCTATTGATGAGATTTCG
>CAZCVM010000464.1:0-630 GCA_964501965.1 uncultured Leptospiraceae bacterium
AAACAATTCTTAAAAAAGATTGAAAGAACTGGATTTGGTGTGCATTTATTCCATGATTGGCGTTATTTGGATGATAACGGCACAAAAATCAATCCGGATTTTGTGTTGAACAAAGATTCTTTGCAGGGCGCGCAAATCTTGTTGGCACTGGAAAACTTTGGCTGTGGTTCTAGCCGCGAACACGCTCCCTGGGCATTGCAGGATTGGGGCTTTCGAGTCATTTTATCTTCTTCTTTTGCGGATATTTTTTACAACAATAGTATAAAAAATGGTATTTTGCCGGTAGTTTTGCCCCAGGAGCAAATAACGGAAATATTTCTTTTGCTAGCCAAACAACCGGAAGCAACCATGGAAGTGGATTTGGCACGAAATTTGATTGTTTTCCAGGGAAAAAAATATATCATTGAGCTGGATTCTTTTAAGCGGGAATCTCTGCTAAAAGGAATGGATGATATTGGCTGGACTTTACAGTTTGAAAAAGACATTACTTTGTTTGAACAAAACACTAAAGCACAAATGCCCTGGCTTTGGTAATAAAAAATTGGTTGACCCATCATACCATTTCAACCTAAAATAAGGCAATAAATATGCAGAAAACAAAACGTATAGCGGTTTATCCTGGCTCTTTTG
>CAZCVM010000464.1:640-2597 GCA_964501965.1 uncultured Leptospiraceae bacterium
ATTGGAACGCGCTAAGCCGCTCTTTGATCAGATTATTGTATTGATTGCTGTGAATTCTCAGAAAAAGACACTTTTTAGTTTAGAAGAAAGAAAGCAAATTCTGGAGCAATACTATCGTGATGATGAAACAATCATTGTAGATTCTTTGCGTGATGATTTAATGGTACATTATTGTTTAGAAAATAATGTACACGCTATTGTGCGCGGTTTACGTGCTGTTGCGGATTTTGAATACGAATACGCTATCACTATGATGAATCGCAGACTGGCCCCAAATATTGAAACAATTTTTTTTATGACATCGGACCAGTATTCCTTTATTTCATCTACAATAGTGAAAGAGGTAGCCAGTTATGGTAGATCTGTACAAGATTTAGTGCCGCAAATCGTGCATGAAAAATTGTCAGGCAAGTATCCCAAATATCCTGAAAATTAAAGACTGAATAGAATAAAAAGAACACAATTTAAATAACAAATTAAAATAAAAAACTATAGAAGGAAAACACCATGATGGAACAAACATTAGTAAAAATTAAGCCAGATGCGTACAAAAACGGAAGTGCCGGAGCGATCATTGCTCATTTGGAAAAAAAAGGATTTACCATTCGGGCAATGAAATTGACTCAATTGACTACAGAGCAAGCGCGGCAGTTTTACGCGGTTCACAAAGAACGTCCTTTTTTCAATGATCTGGTCGCTTTTATTACATCCGGGCCAGTTGTACCGATGGTATTGGAAATTGAGGGCAATGCTGTGACCAAAGCCCGGGAAGTGATTGGTGCGACAGATCCGGCTGAAGCGGCAGATGATACCATTCGCAAACTGTTTGGCACAGACAAAGAAAAAAATGCGATCCATGGTTCTGATAGTAAAGAAAATGCGGCACTGGAAATAGCATTTTATTTTTCACAAAGAGAGATGATTTAAAATGAAAAGAAACGCTGTTACAGCTTTTTCAGGAGTTATTTTGTTTATTTTGGTATTGACTATTTTGTCCTGTGGACAAAATAGTCAGGAATTGCATCAAAAAGCATTGCAATACCAGGATCAAGGGCAATATGGCAAAGCTGAAAAAAATTTGACACAGGCACTCAAAAAAAGTCCGCAAAACCATGTATATTGGAAAGACCTGGGCAATGTTTATATGATAGGGTATGGTGATTTGGACAAAGCGCTGGATTGTTACAATAAAGCTTTGAGTTTTCAGCCGGATTATGTGAACGCGCAACACAATATCGGCGTGATACTGCGGAAAAAAGGCAAGATCGCCCAGGCCCAGGAAAAATTTTTGCAAGTCATTCAAAAAAAGCCGCAATTTCATTTTAGTTATGTTGAGCTAGCCAATACATACCTGGCACAAAAAAAGTATACCCTGGCTTTTGAGTCCGCTTTGCGGGCTTCCCAATTGGAGCCGGAGTATTCTCAATCCTGGTATCAGTTGGCGCACATAGTTTGGAAATATGGTTCTCATTTACAAACTAAAACAAAGGCCCCGCAAAAGCTAGCCTGGCAATATATATTGAAAGCGTTGGCCTTTGATCCGAACTATGGACAGGCAATGTATCTTGCAGCTCAAATAGCAGAATCTGGCAATGACAGAAAAAATGCTTTGTCATATTACAAGCAATACTTGGATTATATCCAGGATCGCATCAATCAGGAAAAAAAATCCAGGAATAATGACCAGAAGAATGACCAATTGAAAGAATTGCTGGATACAAAAAATAACATCCAAAACAAAATTGGTTTTCTGAAAAAGTAGAATGAAAAAGTAGAATGACAAACGGAAAATGCCGATGATATAAAAGAGGAAATCCATATTCTAAAAATTGCTCGATAAATATTGAAAGATACTGAAAAATGCCAGTTCAAACCAGAAAAAGAAGCTCTGCCAGAACCCAACGTAAACCGTTTTTTGGGGATAGAGTTATCAAACGCCTGGGATTGCCCAATACAT
>CAZCVM010000465.1:0-2152 GCA_964501965.1 uncultured Leptospiraceae bacterium
CGCATGGATATCGACTGGCGCAATGCTCAGATCCGGTTGAAATTGGTGGCCCCCAGTGAGGTGACGGCTCGGATGGCACGGGGGCAATTGGAGACCTTGTTGAAGCAGTTGCGCCTGGGATTTGAGGCTCAAGTGATCGTGGCGGAGGGGCGCATGTTTGATGAGATCCTACATGAGTCCTCTCGATCGGCGGATCTGGTATTTCTGGGCTTAGGGATCCCAGGGGCGCAGTTCACGGAATACTATCGCAAGCTGCATCAGCGTACGGAGGATCTGCCAACGACGATCTTTGTGTTAGCGGCGCCCAACTACGATTTCAGCGAGGTGCTGCTAGATACGGATACCATTCCCGCCGGGGATCGGACAGTGCCACCGGAACCGAGATCGTAGAGCAGTAGAAGATCCGGTTACAGATTTGAAGCAGGATCTCCTTGAGCTCAGATCCCCAAACTGTTCTCGATATCGTCCAGCATCGCCTCCAGTTCAGCTGCTCGTTGGCGTTCCTGCTCTAACTCTTGTTGCGCCTGATCCAGTTGCTCTATTGCCTCTTGAGGGATCAACAGCTTTTCTCCCGTGTCCAATCCATAGAAACTGATCAGTTTGCCTTCAGATTGAAACCGCAACTCCAACACTTGACTCTGACTGTTCTGAATGGGTTGATATTGATTGTTTTGTAGCTGATAGCCCCGTAACTGTTCCGGGATCCATTGCCCTTTGGGATCAAATAACCAATACTCCTGCACCCCCATCTGCTCGTACAATAGATATTTGAATTGCTGATCTTGGTCCCGAGTCGAGGGATAGGAACTGATTGGCTAACACTGTAGCTTGTTGTCCGCTCAGATACTGCCGCAGCACCTCCAAGGTGATCAACAGTGCATAGAGATGATCGTAGGTCTCAGCCACAGGTTGCCCATCTCCGGTGGGGTAAACGATGGGATCGGTTTGAGGGGTAGATGGGATCAGCGAGGTCATGATCGGTTCAGGTTTAGCTGCTTCTAGCTTAATTCAAGGCGGCAATTTCCCTTTCAAGAAAAAGTCAGATGATCGGCCCCTACAGACATACTCCGATCCTGCGATAGCGCCTACAATAGAGTCCCGGACGGAATCCATGGGATTGAGGACATGATCTTATATTGCATAGGAGAGGTCACATGCGCCTGAGTCAGATGCTGTTGGTCACGCTCCGAGAGGATCCGGCTGAGGCAGAGCTCCCCAGTCATAAGCTGCTGATCCGGGCTGGATACATGAGACGTCTGGCTCCAGGGGTGTACACATATATGCCTCTGCTATGGCGAGTGTTGACCAAGATCTCCACCATCGTGCGCCAGGAGATGAACGCCATCGGCGGTCAGGAGTGTCTGTTCCCGCAGTTGCAACCGGCAGAGATCTGGCAGGAGTCCGGTCGTTGGGATACTTATACTAAAGCGGAAGGGATCATGTTCGCCCTCACCGATCGACAGGGGCGTGAACATGGCCTGGGTCCCACCCATGAGGAGGTGGTGACGGTATTGGCTAAGGAACTGATCCGCTCCTACCGCCAACTGCCTCAGACCCTCTACCAGATCCAGAGCAAGTTTCGCGATGAGATCCGCCCCCGGTTTGGACTGATGCGAGGCCGGGAGTTCATCATGAAGGATGCCTATTCCTTCAGCACTGATGAGACCGATCTGAAACGGATCTATCAGGATATGTACGGAGCCTATTGCCGGATCCTCTCTCGCTGTGGTCTGGAGTTTCAGGTGGTGGATGCCGATGCTGGGGTGATCGGGGGACCGCAGGCAGCCTCCCAGGAGTTTATGGTGCTGGCCTCCGCTGGAGAGGATGAGGTGTTGTTCTGCCCTGATGGGTCTTACGCGGCCAATGTGGAGAAGGCGGTGTCCCTGCCCCCAAATCCGGAGCCCTCTCCGTTCAGAGACTTTGAAGTGATGGATACTCCTGGCACGGAAACGATCGAGAAGCTGGCGGAGTTTCTCAAGGCGCCCCCTACAGCCATGGTGAAGAACATTCTCTATCAGGCCATCCTCGATAATGGGATGCGGTTGCCGGTGTTGGTGAGCTTACGGGCCGATCAAGATGTCAATGAAGTGAAACTGTCCAATCTGCTCAGCCGCAAAGCCGAGACCTATGGGGCTACCAAGATCTTGACCCT
>CAZCVM010000465.1:2162-2591 GCA_964501965.1 uncultured Leptospiraceae bacterium
GCGGATCCGGAGGTCCAAAAACACTGGGGAGGAGAGCCAATCCCGGTGGGGTACATCGCCCCCGATCTACCGGATAGCTGTATCCGTGCCCAGAAGGATCTGGTGCCCAAGTTTTTGCGGTTGGTGGATCACACGGCTGTAGATCTGGAGAATTTCGTTACAGGGTCAAATCAGATCGGTAAGCATGTGGCGGGGGCCAATTGGGGACAGCAGTACCCTCTGCCGGAGGTGGCGGATCTGAGGATAGCCCGAGCCGGGGATCGCTCCATCAACAATCCACAGCAATCTCTGGAGACCGCCCGGGGGATCGAGATCGGCCATATTTTTCAACTGGGTTTGAAGTTCTCGCGGGCCATGGACTGCACCTACACCGACGAGCAGGGGGCACAGCAGTTTATCTGGATGGGCTGTTATGGCATCGGGGTCTCC
>CAZCVM010000466.1:0-2581 GCA_964501965.1 uncultured Leptospiraceae bacterium
GGAGAAGCGCCAGGAGAAGCGAATGATGCGGACGATGCGTTTTGTGGCAATGTAAGACAATGTATAGATACCTTGACAAAATGGGCAGTACAAATACCAGTGATTGTCTGGATCAATGAAATCAATAAAATGAATTTTTCTTCATTGAAAGAACCTTTCTTTCTCATGGAAAAGGATTTTCTTGCTACTCAGGATTTTTTAATAACGCGGTTACAAAGCCAGCCGGAAAAAACCAATATATCAGACAAGTCGCAAGAGGATGCGCCGGCAGTTGACAATACGGCAATAAAACAAATTGTTTTCCAGCAAGATGACAATGCTTTTTTTGGACGCAGTAAAAGTCATATTTTATTGGCTGATGACAGTAAGCCGGTCCGCAATTTTGTGACAAAGATATTGGCTAGTCAAGGTTATGAGGTGACAACTTTTGAAAATGGTCAGATACTGCTAGATTTTCTGGAAAAAGAAAAAAAAGGCGATATTATTTTGTTGGACAATCAGATGCCAGTTATGGGTGGCATAGAAACCCTGCAAAACTTGAAGTCCGACAAACGCTGGCGGGATTTGCCGGTACTATTTTTATCAGCGTTAACAGACAAGGACACCGTGGTGCAGGCTCTGCAATTGGGTGCAGATGATTATATGGAAAAGCCATTCAACAACAATGAGTTTTTGGCTCGTATCAATGTGCATGTACGCATTGATATGCTGAAAAAGAAAGTACTGGAAGAAAAAGAAAAATCAGATAAGCTGCTTCTCAATACTTTACCAAAAAAAATTGTGCATGATCTAAAAACATACGGACGTACAGAACCGGAAATATTTCCGGAAGTGACCGTATATTTTTCTGATATTGTCAGTTTTACCCATCATTCATCCGCATTGCCGCCAAAATCATTGATCACTCAACTCAATGAGATTTTCACTGAATTTGATTCAATTATGGAAAAAAATTCATGCGAACGGATCAAGACCATAGGCGATGCGTATCTCGCGGTTTGCGGTATGCCCCAGGCGAACCCAAATCACGCGCGCAATATGGTTCAATCTGCCGCAGAGATAGCAGCTTACATGACCAAGCGCAATAAAGGCAAAAAGGAAGGTTGGCAGATACGGATCGGCATTCATAGCGGTCCGGTAGTAGGCGGCATCGTTGGCGTCAAGAAATATATTTATGATGTTTTTGGAGATACGATCAACACTGCGTCTCGCATGGAAAGCAATTCTTTGCCTATGCGTATCAATGTATCAAAAAAGACTTATGAATTGGTAAAAGACCAATTTAAATTTGAAGAGCGTCCGGCTGCGGAAGTCAAAGGCAAAGGGCAGATGCGTATGTATTTTTTGGATACATCATCTATTGTTGACAAAGATGCGCAAACGGCGCAGCCGATTCATAGCACAGAAAAATTGTACAAACAAGCCAAAGCACTGTTTCAGAAGCAAGACTACAATGATGCATTGCGTTTATTGACCGGCCTTGAAAACAATGACACTATGGACTTTGCTGTATTGCAACTATTGGGTGCTTTGCATTGCAAATTGGAAAATTTTTCCGAAGGTTTGCGGTATTGGAAACGCGCACTGGATATTCGCCCTGACCATGAAAAGCTCAAACAAAACATTGTCAAAGTTCAAGGCAAAGTTCAAGGATAAAATCAATAAATTTTCAATATTAAATTTTTATTTATCTTGTTTATCGAATTATGATAGGGTGGTCGCTTACGCTCGTTTTCACGTGTGACTCAAATCGGCCAGCAAGTCTTTGGCATTGTTATAATTGAAATAACTGCCATTGAGAATTTTTTTCTCGCCAAAAATAATGGCCGGACAACCAAAGGACTGAGCAGTATCCAAATCCACTTGCGTATCACCTACCATAACCATGGAGGCGCGGCTTTGCGATTGATGATTCGATATTGATTGCGTCTCGCAAATTTTTTTGTGGATATAAGCCAAACCCTGGGGATCTGGTTTTTTGCTGGACAAAGTATCGCCTCCGATGATTTGTGAAAAATAGTGGGCAGCCGAAAGACCTTCCAAAATTTGCATTGTAAAAGAATACGGTTTATTGGTCAAGACAGCGAGAGATTTATTTTGACCAGACAAGTGATCCAAAAGTTCACGGATTCCGCTGTAAAACTTTGTATTGTCGAGCAAATGCTGTCCATAAATAGCTTTGAATTTTTCCAAAAGCATAGGTATTTGATCGCGAAACTCGGGAAGACTATGGGCAAGAAGATGCTTTACGCCCCAGCCAATATGCTTGTGAATTTCTGAATGATGCCGGACTTCAAGGTCAAGCTCTTGCCGCAAAATATTTATGGAAACGCCCAGGTCTTTCCAGGAGTCAATCAGTGTTCCATCCAAATCAAACACCCAGCAATGAAATGTTTTCAATTGGTCTTTATTGTTAAACATAGCTGGCCTTTATTTCCCCGCGAAGAGGCGGAATAGTAAAATGAACTTTGCCCTGTTTGGATTTAATATTGTGGACAAAAGATTTCAATTGTATCCGCGTCGGCGGATACAATTCATGCAAAACTTCGATTTTTACCGTGTCCGGTGTTTTCAATATTTC
>CAZCVM010000467.1:0-2580 GCA_964501965.1 uncultured Leptospiraceae bacterium
GCTTCTATCGCTTACGGCAAAAATACCAGCAATACTCGTGGTCCGTTGCAAGGGGAAGGCAAATTTGTAAATGGGCAGCGTGACGGGGAATGGATTTTTTATCTTCTTTTGCCCAAAAATCCCAAAAATCCTACAGCCGGATACCAGGATCCCGGCCCCAAGCAAACTGTTGGTAGTTTTGCCATGGGTAAGCGCGTGGGAGTATGGAAAACCTTTCACGCAAATGGTGTGGTTCAAACCACCAAAACCTATATCAATGGCAAAATCCAGGGCATAGCAAAAACATTTTACAAAAATGGCAAAATCTTCAAAAAAGAAAACTATAAAAACAGTCAATTGGAAGGACCGAGTGTTTCTTACCATATTAATGGACAAGTCAAACAAAGAGTCAGCTTTAGTATGGGCGAGAAAATTGGCTTGGAAGAACAATTTTTCAAAAATGGTCGCCAAAAATCAAAAGGCCGCATGGATATGGGCAAACGAACCGGTATATGGCATTTTTATTATCCCAATGGCAACCCAGCTCAGATTGGTCCCTATGTAATCAAGGAAGTGGAAAACAAACAAAAAAAAATCAAAGAAAAACGCGGCGTCAAACATGGTCAATTCACATTGTACCATGAAAATGGCAAAAAGAAAGCAACTGGTTTGTATCAAAAAAACAAGACACAAGGATTGTGGACCTACTACAACAAACAAGGCATACGTGTTGCCAACTATACAGTCAGAGGGATCATGGTTTCCGGTTTTTCCCAGTTGTACGACAAATCCGGACAAACCATCATTGGTGAAGGCACTATGATGGGTATGCCTTTGAAAGCCAAAAAAAATGGACCCTGGAAAGTGATTGCCAATGGCAAAAAGGTAGCTGAAGGCCGGTATATGATGGACAAAAGAAACGGTCAATGGAAATTTTATTATCCCAATGGGCAGATCAAAACCAGGGGCTCCTATATGATGGACAAAAAAAACGGTCTTTGGATCGAATACGATGCGTCCGGCCAGGAAACCAAAAGACAACGCTGGTCTATGGGCAAACCAAGTAGATTTTAGCAAATAGATTTTAATCAGTAGATTTTAGTAAATTTAAATTGTATGGCATATAGGAAATGGTTTTATCATTTTCTATATGCCATACAATCATCTCATTCAATCTCAATCAATATTGTTTAATCTCGTTGTCTTGTTTATTGCTCTTGCCAATCAATGGAAGAATCAACCAAATTGTTTTCCGAAAAACTGTAGTATTCACTGCCGGAGACAATGATATGGTCCAATACCCGAATGCCCAAAATTGCTGCACTTTTTTCCAAACGTTCATGGGTTAGAATATCCAGTTTACTCGGCTTCAAACGGCCTGACGGATGATTGTGCGCAAAAATAACGGCTCCGGCCCGGTCTTTGAGCACATCAGCAAATACTTCACGGGGATGTACCTGGCTGCGATCCAGCAATCCCACTGTCACTACCCGTCGTTGGATCAGCTCATTGGCTCCAGATAATGACATCACCACAAAGTGTTCCTGCTTTTGTTCGCTGATATCATGCAGTAAAGAAGCAGCTTTCTGAGCATTTGTAATGATCAATCCTTTGTGCCCATACAATCGTCTTGCCAATTCCAAACATGCCAATATCTGCTGGGCTTTGAACTTGCCTACGCCCTTGATTTTTAGCAATTCGGAAATATCAATAGACCTGCCGTGAACAACCAAAAGCTTTTCAATATCTTTGGCAATGGCAAACACATCGTTTTGGGGATTGCCCCAACCGAGCATCAAAGCAATCAATTCCCGATTGAGCATTGAAACCGGCCCCAATTGTTCCATTTTTTCTCTAGGAGCTAAAAAATTTTCTTGGACTTGCATTTCATTCCGTAACATCGACTTCCTCGTTAAAGTGTTTTTGCGAGATTTGTTTGTCTCTATTATTAAGAAAGCTCCCTGAACCATGCTTTGTCCCAAAAATTTACTATTTTTTTAAAAAAGTACTGTCGCCATTTTCCTAAATGGATAATTGCGCTTGTCAAAATATCTTGTCAAAATAGTGTTGCTTGAAAAGATAAAGAAGATAAATGGGAAGATAAAATTGAATTAATACAAATATGGAAACCCAAAAAATACTAAAAAAAATCAAAAGCACCATGCAATGCCCGCTTTATTACCCAAAAAAATTCTTTGCCACGATTGTGCTGGTTTCGGGTCTTACATTGATCCAATGCAGTAATATCTCTCCCCTCAATCCTACCGGAGCTTTGCAGCCGCCATTGGGCCTCAAAGCGCAGGCAACGGACAATTCCATTGTTTTAACTTTTTATGCTGCCAACGATGAAAAAGACTTTGACGGATTCAATGTCTATCTCGCAGAAACCAGTAATGTTGCCACTACTGCAACCGGCAACACTGCATTAACCCCCAATGGTATTGCGCCCAGTATACAAAGTGATTTTTCTGATTTTGACACCAACAAGGAAAGGTCTTTTGAAATAAAATACAAAGACAATAGCGGCAGTCCGCTGTCCAAAGGAGTTCGCTACTATTTTATTGTTCGTGCGCACTCATCAAGCAATATGGTCAGTGCGCC
>CAZCVM010000468.1:0-1110 GCA_964501965.1 uncultured Leptospiraceae bacterium
CGTACAGTCAAAAAGCCAGACGGTACCTTCAAAACAGGAGCAGCTGGTCTTTCCATGCTTTTAGTAGAATCCAAAGACGCGCAAATTGTTTCTTTGGAGCATAAACTAGGCATCCATTCGTCGCCTACAGTGCAATTGGATATGGAAAATTCTCCCGCGCATCTGGTTGGTGAAGAAGGCAAAGGCCTTATCGAATACACAATGGCTCTAATGAATGGTGCGCGCTTAGGTGTTGCTGCACAGGGTTTGGGAACTTCGGAACGCGCTTTCCGTGAAGCAGTGGCTTATGCCAATATTCGGGAACAATTCGGCACACTCATTAAAAATATCCCTGCTGTCAAAAAAATGATCCAGGACATCGATATTTCTGTGGAAGCTTCCAGAGCTTTGATTTATTATACAGCTTTTTGCGTGGATATGCAGGAAGGCTATGAAAACATCTATCACAAGAAAGGCCTCACTGCCAAAGAAATCCGCAAACAGCCGGAAATCGTCAAATGGAGCAAATTGACCAAAGTATTGACTCCATTCTCGAAATTTTTTGCCTGCGAAGAAGCCAACAGCAATGCTTACAAATCTATGCAAGTACACGGCGGCGTGGGCTATTCAGAAGAATACGATGTTGCCCGGGTTTACCGTGACGCGCGCATTCTATCGATTTATGAAGGAACCTCGCAATTGCAAGTAGTCGCGGCCATTGGCGGTGTCACGGAAGGCTACGGCAATGATAAATCCGCTCTACTCGGTCACCAAAATGATTTGCGTCAAAGTCTGCAAATTAGTTCAGACCTAAAGCCATACATGGATGAGCTTGTCAAAGCTGAACAAATGATCAAAGAAATTGTGCCGCATTTCAAAGCGCAAAGCACAGAATTCAAAGGCTTTTATGCCAATGAATTGGTGTGGGCAGCGATCATGGTTTTCAATTCTCACCTATTTCTAATGATGTCTGCCAAAGACGATACTGGTGAGAAAGCGAACAAAGCCAAAATTTATATCAATGATACCATAGCTTACACACATGGCGTCGTAACCAAACTGCAAAAACAAGCTGATTTGGTATAAATTCAAACTTAAATATTTTGAAGCAGGATGCGCCCGCGCATTCTG
>CAZCVM010000468.1:1120-1615 GCA_964501965.1 uncultured Leptospiraceae bacterium
ACCCAAAATCCCGCAAACGAAACTTAAAAACGCATTGTTTTTCATTGCTTTTAATTATAGAAATCCCCCCCCTCAAAAACAGACTTTTTTTGCGTTGTTTATTTTTTTTAATTGAATTGTTTTTTCCATTTCCATAAAATTGTAACACTAATAGGGAGAAAGCAATATGAAAGAAAACCCCGGCGCATTAGATGATTCAAAAAAAATCGAAAAAAACACACAAACAAAACAAAAAATACATCTGGAAGAGAAGAAATTGAAAAGCCAAGACACAATAATTGAAAATCTAGGTCCCTGCAAAATACCTAGCCCCAATAAAGTACACTATTTTTATACTGATAAAGAACGAATATCTTTGCGCAGTCATTTTGAAAGCAAAGACGAATTGCAGGAATACGCAAAAGAACCAGTCTGTTTTGAAGTCGCAGGCCCCAGGGAATACATATTCCACAATCCCAAACAAACAAAAGCGGGTATTGTGACTTGCGGCGGTTT
>CAZCVM010000468.1:1625-2574 GCA_964501965.1 uncultured Leptospiraceae bacterium
ATGTTATTCGCGCGCTGGTGATGCAATTGTGGTATAGATACGGCATTGAAAATATTTTCGGCTTTCAATATGGTTTTCGCGGTCTCAATCCGGTACATTGGCATGAACCAATTAAGCTCTATCCCAAATTTGTTGACACGATCCACTATCGGGGCGGCACCATCCTCGGCTCCTCAAGAGGCGATCAAGATGTAAAAACAATGGTTGATACTCTAGAGCGATTTGGTATCAATATCTTTTTCACGATCGGCGGTGACGGCACCATGCGCGGCGCGCAAACCATTGTCGAAGAAGTCAAACGCCGCAAGTTGAATATCAGTGTCATAGGAATTCCCAAAACTATTGACAATGATATTAGCTTTGTTGCCAAAACTTTTGGCTTTGAAACAGCATTTTCCACTGCAGTGCAGTCCATTGCCACAGCCAGTGCTGAAGCGGAAGGCGCAAACAATGGTATCGGCCTTGTTAAACTAATGGGCCGTCATAGCGGATATGTAGCTGCCAACGCATCTTTGTCATTGAAAGAAGTAAATTTTGTTTTGATCCCGGAAGTAGATTTTGACATGGAAGGAAAAAACGGTTTTTTGCATCATTTAGTTGATCGGCTGGACCGTAGACAACACGCGGTGATTGTGGTTGCGGAAGGAGCTGGACAAAAATTTGTCACTGAAACAGATGCCATTACACAAGATCGGGACGCTAGCGGTAATCTACAGTTGGGTGATATTGGGTTATTCTTGAAACATACTATCAAAAATCACCTGGGTAAAATGAAAATGGATTTTACGTTAAAATATATTGATCCATCGTATATTATTCGGTCACAGCCAGCCAATGCCAGCGACTCCATTTTCACTGGTTTACTGGCGCAAAACGCAGTCCATGCTGCTATGGCTGGCAAGACCAATATGCTTGTCGGCACTTGGGCGGACCATTTTACTCATGTGCC
>CAZCVM010000469.1:0-2568 GCA_964501965.1 uncultured Leptospiraceae bacterium
GGTTGGTCCTGACCTCCCTCAATACCCTGTGGCACCCCGCGTTGTCGATGGCCCAACCCCTCGGGATGGTCATGAAGCAACCGCCCAGCAACTGGCTGTCGATGACGGACCTGGTAAATTTGTTGGAGCTGGCCGGCTGGGAGGTGGTTGTGAAATCCACCGAGGTGCTTTTCCCATTCGGAATCCCTGGAATGAGCGCCTTTTTTAACCGTTTGCTTTGCCGACTGCCCTTCTTCCAGCATTTCGGCAGCACCCTGCTCCTGGTGGCTCGCCCGGTGGCCAGGCCTGAACTGGACGGTGAGATCAGCTGCTCGGTGGTGGTGCCCGCACGCAACGAATCGGGAAATATTCGCGCCGCGCTGGAACGCATCCCCTCCATGGGCCGGCGAACGGAAATCATTTTTGTGGAGGGCAACAGCACGGATGATACCTGGGAAGTAATCCAGAGGGAGTGCGCCGCTTACAGCGGCCCGCATGCGGTGCGGTATCTCCGCCAGCCGGGGAAGGGGAAGTGGGACGCGGTTTTCGCCGGCTTTGCCGAGGCATGTGGGGACGTCCTGGTGATTCAGGACGGAGATTTGACCGCTCCACCGGAAGACCTGCCGAAGTTTTTTAACGCCTTGGCCGAAGGCACCGCCGAATTTGTGAACGGCTGCCGCCTGGTCTATCCCATGGAGTCGGAAGCCATGCGTCTTCTGAACCTGTTGGGAAATAAGTTTTTCGCGATTGTGTTGTCTGCGATCATTCGCCAGCCGATCAAGGATAGCCTGTGTGGAACAAAAATGTTGTTACGGACGGACTACCAGAATCTGCTTCGGCGTATTGAAATATTCGGTGACTTCGACCCCTTCGGTGATTTTAACCTCATCTTCGGCTCCAGCCTGATGGACCTGAAAATTCGGGATGTCCCCGTGCGCTACAAGGACCGAACCTATGGCGCGACCAATATTTCACGATTCAAACATGGCTGGATTCTCTTGAAAATGTCGTTATTCGGGCTGAGGAAATTGAAGTTTTTTTAGAGTGAACCTATTGGCCGGGGCTTTTGTATATTGGCAGCTATGGCAGAATTGGAGCATTGAGTTCATCAAAAGTGAAAACAGGGAAGTAGGATTGCCCGGGATCCGGATCGCTTTGGGCTGTTGGTTTAAAAATCAGGCGCCAGTCATTCGATCGGGGAGTATCGACAGAAAAGCGCGCTTCTGATCGGGAATCTAATGTCCAGGTATTAAGGATCTTCTCATCGGCGGTAAACACGACCGAAAAAGGAATGGAGTCTTCATTGAGAAAATTGATGTGAATTTCCGATGCATCCGGAGGAATCGCTTTTAAATCGACAACCCAGTTGTTTTCGATGAGAGCTACCCGGTGCACGAAATAATAACCGGAAGGAGTGTCCGAATCCAGACGTCTGGCAAAAAGCAGGGTATTGGGATTTCTCTGAAGGGTCGAAAGTTGGATTGGAATAAAATCGGAATTTCCTTGTTTGATCACAGGAAATTTCGGGTCGATAAAAATACCGGCTATGTTCGGATATCGCGCCAGTAACACTCCAATGTTCGGATAAGCCTGTAAATCCGTGGGATTAAACTGAACGACTTTATGGCCGGATGGTTGGCGATAGAAGGCATCGAAGTGGGCGTTGTAGGGCAAGCCTGTTGCGATTTTTTTATCCGAAGGCAGTGTCTGCGTGAGGTTTTTTACCGCGGGTCGAAAAATGGTGGCCCGTATCGGGTTGGGTGTGTTTGGTAAACTGCGATACCCCGCATTGTAGGAGCCCCATAATATTTTGGGAAGAACGGTGGCCTGAAGCGCCAGAATTATAATGGGGATAATTGGGTGAAAGCGACCTGCTGCGCGCAATCCGATGGCGGCTGAGATTGATATCCAAGGCAGCGCTAGAATGAAATACCGGTAGGCGTAAGGAAACCAGAGGTGAAAAAATGAAAAAGTAACAAAAAAAACCAAAATAGAAAAGACCCCGAGGAAGTAGAGATACCTGGCTGGGCCCTGAAGGAGGAAAAATGCTGCCATGATTCCAGAGATGCCGAGCAGGATGGGCAGGATGCCAATGCCGACGGCATCCGGGTCCGTAACCGAAATGTCGGCAATTCGCCCCACCTCGTCCTTCTGTGTCTGGCCTTTGTAACCGTAAGCAGGTTGATGTGGAAGCAAGGTGATTAAAAAGTCTTTTGCGGGAGAAACGACAGGCTCCAGGGTCCGAGGATTGGCGTTGGGAGACAAGGAAGTCGAAAGATAGCTGATAGAGTCCCTCAAGGCCTTTGCCGGCCATCGTGCCGGTTCGATTTCCTGCAAGTGGTGAGACTGCATCACCTCGGGGTCCGCCAGAAAATTTCCGTAAGAATTTTTGTTTTCCAACATGCGAATTCCTGTTAATCCCGAGAACGTAAGTACAAGAAAAACGGCGTGGCGAATAAGGGGAACCGGGGAAGGACGGTAAAACCAGAGCCAGCCGGCCATCATGAATGCCAGTCCGAACCCCCAGTAGAATACAGTTCCTTTGGCAGCCACCGCCATGGATATAGCAAGCGCAGGGTATACGCTGAA
>CAZCVM010000470.1:0-2567 GCA_964501965.1 uncultured Leptospiraceae bacterium
CCCTCAGCGATCGTATTGCTGAAGGTTATTCGATCGGATCAGGCTCTGGATATCTGCAACATAGGCCATGCCCCGCTCTGAGTAACGCTCTAATCCGTTCGCAAGAGACACTCCGTCAATCGGCGACCCTTGCTCGCGCAGCCGCTTTCGGATCGACCGCATTCCAATATAAGCACTTCCCGTATTCAGGTTGCGAAAATAATCCCCCACCGACTCACCCGGGCTTTTATAGCGTCGGACCTCATAGATCGCTCCCGTCGGCCGCCGCCGCGGAACCAATCCGCATCCCGGCTCGTAGCACCAGATCCCGTAAAAGTTGTTTCCCTCTTTTGCGAACCGCGAAGTTCCCCATGCACTTTCGTTCGCCGCCTGGGCAAGAGCGAGGGAGGGAGGAATCGCATCTACCCGGGTCAACAGGTGGTCGAAGAAATCAGGCTCCTCCGGGCTCCCGTCTTCGAACCCCATCTCCTCATTGACTTGCTCCAACCACTTCCGCTGCTTCCCGCTCAATCGCTTGCCCGTTACGTGGCGTTCCTTCAATTCCAGAATCCTGGACCGCATTTCCATCAACTCGCGGTTCTCCTTATGAACGAGCGGCAGAAGAAACTGAAAAAAGGCTTCCTTGCGCTCGTCGACCGATTCAATCGCACCGAAGTCCGGAACCTTTTCCCCTTGCCCACCGCCGATCGTCTCGACCACAAGCAGAACCGCCGCCGCCAGGACGATACCGACCACCACCGCCAGCATGTAAATCTCCGCCGGTGAAACCCGTTTTCGCCTCGTTCTGCCTTCTCCCTGGCCCATCGATTCCCGGTTCCCAGCCACCGGGCTTAATTTTCAACCCGTTCCAAGTGCAGGAACAGGTCACCATTCATAGAATATTCGATAAAACGGGCCTGCGTTGTCAGCCAATCTGTCAGGGCGTTCGGCTGCTTCCCAGAGTTCGCCGGTGAGACCAGCTCAAAATCGTCCGTCGTGAACCACTTCCGGTAATTGGCGAACTTCTGATTCGAGATTTTGACGACGATCTCCTCATTCCGCTTCTCCGGCCGAAGGCGTAACCACACCGTATTGTCCGACTCCCGGTAAACCACCTCCTGCAGGATCTCCTCGTCGTAGGTCAACGCACGATAGGGGCCAATCCGTTTCGGCTCCTTCTCTTTTGCCGGTGTCACCGTCGCTCGGGTTCTCTCCACGTCCGCCTCCATCGGCTTCTCCGGCTTTCCGGCCTCCGCCACCTTAAGCGGATTCGGGCGCGTCGGCGGAACCCGTGTGTCCTCCGCTTCCTCACCCAACAATGCGTTCCCGGTAAAAAGGAAAACTCCCATCCAAAAAAGGGCCAGCTGCTTCAGTATCATGATCCTTAATCTATTACGATTCAGTGGTGCGTCGATCAAGTTCCGAGCACTCCTATTAAAAAATGACAAAACTGTTACGGAATCGTATATTTTGCGTGACACCCGCACGTTTAGTTGCTTTGATTAGATCGATTTTCCCAACCCAGCCCCCCATGTTTGCAGGACGGATATTCGGGATGATCGTGTTGTATTATCTTTCCTGCAAACACCTAGCCGCTCCTTTTTGGAGCGGCTTTTTTACGAAAAAAAACCCCGGGCTTTTATAGAGCCCGAGGTTTTATCTGCTTTGCTGGGGCGGGGAGTTGTCTCCCCATATGTGCTACTCTGAAACAGGTTGAGGTGGCCAATATCGCCAGAACCCGAACCTGAAAATCATTGGCAGGCCTCGCATTCTTCCCCGTTCTGGCTCGCTTCCAAGGAACACGCACGGATCTCTTCCGCGCTATACTCCTTCTGTTCTGCTGCCGTATTGAAGGATTGGTTCATTTCTTTTTTCACCTTGATCGTGGCCTTTTCGATATTCGAAGCCTGAAGAGTCCGCAGGTAATAGGTGGTCTTCAGCCCCTTGTGCCAGGCCCGCCGATACATGTGCGAAAGGGTTTTCAGGCTTGGCTGCGGAAGCCAGAGGTTTACCGACTGCGACTGGTCGATCCACTTCTGGCGATGGGCCGCCGCATCGATAACCCACTCATAGCCCACCCCGAAGGCCGTCTTGTAGCGCTCCTTCAGGGATTCGGGAATTTCCGGGATATCATTCAGCTCACCGTCGAAATACTTCAACTGGTCGACCATTTCCTGATTCCATAATCCCTCTTTCTTCAGGTCCCGGACGAGGTAGGAATTCAAAACAATGAAATCTCCAGAGAGGTTGCTTTTCACGAAGAGGTTTTTGTAAGTCGGCTCAATGCAGGGACTCGTCCCCATGATGTTCGAAATCGTCGCCGTCGGCGCGATTGCCAGGACGTTGGAGTTCCGCATGCCCTGGTTCTGGATCTTCTTCTGAAGTGCGCCCCAATCCAGGCGTCGCTTCCGCGATACCTCGATGCTTTCCCCACGCTCTTTCTCGAGCAGGTCAAGGGTATCCGGCGGGAGCAGGCCACGCTGCCATTTCGACCCTTCATAACTGCTGTAGCTCCCCTTCTCCGCAGCAAGGTCACTGGAGGCTTCGTAGGCGTAGTAGGCGATCGCCTCCATGAACTCGTCGTTGAA
>CAZCVM010000471.1:0-2565 GCA_964501965.1 uncultured Leptospiraceae bacterium
GGCCGCTGGGATTGGTTTGGACACTTACATTGTATGACGCGCCATTTTCCATAGAAGAAGAAAAGGTGAAGTTTCCATTTGCGGCAATTGACAATGTATCATTAATATTTTGCAATACTAATGTTCCAGTCAAACCGGACAATGTACCGCCTATGGTATATTTCGCTGTGGGGTCCTGGCAAGTCTCACAAGTCTCACAAGTTTCACAAGTTTCACAGGTTTCGCATGTCTGACAAGTTGGACATGAATCACATGATTTTTCTGAACTGCATGCGCCAATTATAGTTGCTATCGTTAAGGCGCCCAAAATAATGGGCCAAAGCTTTTTCATAGAATCCTCCATTTTTTTTTGCTGGTTCTAGCAGCAAAAGATTAAATGGATTCTAATGGATAATTTGATCTTTACATCCTGATTTTAAAAATCAGGAATGATTTTTTAAAATGAATATTCATATTTATTATTATTTAACATTGCCTTTCATAGGAATGATGGCTTTTTTTCTCATTATATCTGTTCCTTATTTGTACCTAAAAAAAATTCGGTATTTTTGCTTTTTTATCCTATCCGTGATTCTTTTTTCTTTGTCGCAAAATCCAAGTATTCATTCTTGGGACAAGCCGATTACAGCAATGGTTTTTGCCGGACGCTTTAGCGCATTATTTTTTTTATGGCAATTTACAAAATATTTATTTTATGACAATTATACAACAAAGCATTGGCATTGGCTCCTTTTATTGCTTAAAATTATTTTACCTTTTCTCTTCTTTTCCAATAATATATTAAACGGCATACCTCTGACATCAATCGGCCTACTGCACCCCGCATCGCTTCTTCTTATCTTAATTAATTTATTTTTATTAGTTCATATATTATATATCATTTCTAAAGAATGGCGCCAAGATTTAATTAATCATCGTTTAAGATTGCGCTTTATATTTTTCTTCGGCCTTTCTTTCATGCTCATTCTTGTGATCCTATTACGCATAACTTTGCCTGAATCAGTGCAAAAATGGATTCCATTGCTTACTCAAACCTATGTTCTTTTATTCCTCTTCTTGCTAATTCCATTTCTTGTGAAACTGCAAGATGATTTTCTCGGCGAATTGTGCGACCCAGCGAAAAATAATTGCGCCACAAATTCTGATAATACAAACCATGTATTAACAGAACTTAAAAGCAAAAGAAGTAAAAACAACACTAAGGCTCAACAATTACTGCCCGAATTAATACTAGTCATTGAACAAAAAAAAATTTATCTAGAAGAAACGCTCACCATTAGCAAACTAGCAAATCTTTTAAACACAGAACCCTATATTTTACGTGAGACCATCCATAGCCAACTAGGATTCCGTAACTTTAATGAATTTCTGAATGAATATCGGCTGCAACATGCATTAGAACTACTGCAAGAGCAAACTTATTCGCAATGGCCCATTACCCGGTTAGCTGTAGAATCAGGTTTTAATTCTTTGAGTGCCTTTTATCGTGCCTATGATAGTAAAAAAAACGCTTGGAATCTGCCTCAACATCCAAAGGATTACCGTTTGGCATCAAAAAAAAAATCTTAAAAATTTTTTCAAAGGAGAATGCAGCTCCGAAAATAAATTTAAGCTCCGCTTTTGCCCATAATAAGACTCAATATGTCACATAGGAGGCTCAAGATGACCAAAATTTCGGTTTTTATTCTCACAATCCTCAGTTTTGTATCCACATCCTCTCTGGTATGTAGCGACCAAAGTCCTAGAAAAATAAATCCGGGGAATTGTAAAGGTTCAGTCCGGGAAAAATTGAGCGCGACAATTTTTGCATAATTGGCATGATCAAAGAAAACATTAAAAATGATCACCAGGCCTGAAATAAGTAAAATCAATATCGGGCCTAAAGTGATGACCTTTTGCACAGTGATGCTGTTTTTCAAACCATAATGATTGATGCTTGTGAAAACAAATATAATCACAATGGGCAAAAACTGTAAATACGTGATGGGAATATCAACAAAAGGTATGGTGAATAATGTGTTTTCAATGGCTTGCCCAAAAATAGTCCGGCCTTGGTAATTGATCACACCTGTGGCTAAAGTGGCCACTGAACCTGTGAAACTGATCGTAAAGCTGAGATAGCCGTACATGAAACCCAAGGACTTGCCGTAACTTTCCTTAAGAAAGATATAATCGCCATCAGCCCGCGGCAGGAGCACTCCCAACTCAGCTGAGGTCATGGCTCCGCTCAAAGCAATGAGACCGCCTAACAACCAAACCAGTAAGAACCAGATTGGGCTGGAAATGGCATTAGCCACCTGAGGCGGCGTGAGAAATATACCCACACCAATCACATTAGCCATGATAAGGAAAATAACATCTGATGTACTTAACTGCCGTTTAAGTAATTGATGATTGTCAGCTGGCGCGGCATGGGAACTCGTATTGTCCATGAACTGCTCTTTGTATGATATTTTTGCCTATGAATCTGACCTCACAACTTGTTTATTGTTTACAGGTCAAAAAAAACAGTGGATAATAGCCAAAGAAGTTAAGCGAGCTTTGCATGACAATGAGCTGCCCAGC
>CAZCVM010000472.1:0-2564 GCA_964501965.1 uncultured Leptospiraceae bacterium
TCGGACCCTATAGTGGACCCAAAAGATCCAATTTTTTTGATGAGCGAATTAATCCAGATGGTACTATTCATCATCGATATGGTCCCATTGGAAGTGGTGTTGGTCTTTTGGATGAGGATCCGCTTTTTTCACCTCCAACAATTTTTTATGGTTTTAAAAAGCAGCCGGATGGATCTTTTAAGGAGCCATTCCTGATTGCAGTTCATGACAACAACCTTGCCAACCACAACCCGTATGGGCTAAGTTTTGTGATGACTGGAGAAAACAATGCTGTTATGGCATTTACTTTTTCAGATCCCTATGCTGTGTTTACAGATGATAAGGATGTGGTTTACACTAATGTAACTCTTGGCAATGATATTGTACTTGGTGATTATTCGATTTATCCCCCGATTACCTCACCACTTAAAAACCTGGGTAAATATGCGGGTACTCAGGGGAATCCTCATCTCTATGCTGATACGAATGGCGATATAACTTCTATCTGGGTTGACGATGAAGACGTAGCTGGGAAAATTCATGTATACTACTATACTTCAGGGAATTTGATTGACGGCGGAGTTTTAGCAAATACAGAACTAGCTCCCAAAATCAATTCGTCAGGTGATGATCGGCAGCCTTTCTTTACCGGAAGCGGTCTTTATTACAGAAGTGGAGAAAATATCGTTTATGCCGCCTATAATGGCGGAAATTTCGGACAGGATAGCTCCTGGCAAAACCCTGTTGCAGTTTTGGAACCGGAAACAGTTGATATCAGTGTGGGGAGAATCAGATTCATTGGTGAACCCACTATTACCGGTAAAACCGGAAACGAAACACTGTAGTTCGCCTACGGCGAGCTGAGAAGCTTTGACGGCATGTATTGGGATGTAGATTTTAATGCTGCATATGTCATAAAAAAATAATCATTACTTTTGGAATAAAATTTTGAATACTGTTTGGATATTTTAAGTACTTATGCCTTGAATCTATAATCAATTGCTTTTGTTTCTTCGTTATTTGGTGCATCAGTCAACGCCTCATCAAGCCATTTATACATCGTATTTGCCGCAATGCCCTCCTACATTATGTTGTTTTTGTCACTCCCGTTTTGTGGGCGCAGTCCATACGTCATTAAATGCAGTCAAAAAGTGTCTCATTCCATATTGACATAGGAGGCAGGGGACACTAAAACATAGTTTTTATAAAAAATTTGCTAATTTTCTTGACTGTAGCAAAGGATTTTTTTCTGTTGATTTTTCTTTATGGGAAAATATAAAAATCTATCATCACGATAATTATTTTGAAAAATCCAGTATTGTAGTATTGGGTCTCAATTGTATAGTAAACAATGAAAAAGCAAGCTAAAATTCGCAAAAATTTACGAAAAAATATCGTTTTATTCAATTCTACTTTACTAAAAGCACTGGGAGATGAAAATAGACAGTATATTATTCTTATTTTGGGCAGAGAAGGTGAGATGTGTGTGACAAGCTTGTCTTCCTATTTTGATATAGCGCGGCCTTCTATTTCCCACCACTTAAAAGTTCTCAAAGAAGCAAAAATTGTGGTTCACCGAAAAGAAGGCAAGGAAATTTTTTATAGTTTGAACCATCGATATATCACTCGTAGTTTGAACAATATTTTGCGGTTGATCTTAGCAATAAAAATGCCAAATTTTTCGTATTCTTACAATAGTATATCTTCCGGGCAATTGAAAAAACAAGCACCCACCCATGGCTCTGACACGGGAAACGAAAAGTAAAACAAAAAAATTGGGAATCAGGACAAATAAAAAAAATAATGGCTCAATCAATTTATAAATATGATCCGGCTTTAATACGCAACTTCTCGATTATTGCCCATATTGATCACGGTAAATCTACTTTAGCTGATAGATTGTTGGATGTGACCGGATTAGTAACGGATAGAACCAGGCGCTCACAGATGCTTGATACCATGGATTTGGAACGGGAACGAGGGATAACCATCAAATCCAACACTGTCACATTGGACTATACGCATCCGAAATCCGGGATCACATACATACTCAATCTTATTGATACACCGGGACATGTTGATTTTACTTATGAAGTAAGCCGTTCTCTGGCTGCTTGCGAAGGCGCGTTGTTGCTGGTGGATGCGTCACAGGGCGTGGAGGCCCAGACAGTAGCAAATTTGTATCTTGCTATGGAAAATGATTTGGAAATATTGCCGGTTATCAACAAAATTGATTTGCCCTCAGCGGATACACCAAGGGTCAAAAAGCAAATAGACAATTCCCTGGGATTGGATAGTGAAGCTGCTGTTTCGGTATCTGCCAAGACTGGAGAAGGCGTGGAACAATTGTTGCAAGCAATTATTGATCATATTCCTGCGCCGATAGATCTTTCAGAAAATCCATTGAAAGCATTGGTTTTTGATTCGCAATACGATTCTTTTGTAGGAGCCATAGTCAAAATCCGGGTCATGGAAGGAACAATAAAAAAAGGCGATATCATTAAATTTTTTTCCAATAAAAAAGAATTTGAAGTGCTCGAGCTTGGTTTTTTTCGATTAACCCGGGAAGAACGCAATGAATTGAA
>CAZCVM010000473.1:0-2563 GCA_964501965.1 uncultured Leptospiraceae bacterium
AGCTAAACCATTTTGATTCATGGGTTGCGCAGGGCGAGGTGGTGCTCAAAAAGCGCAAGGCAAAAATGAAGCATGGTAAGCGCAATCGTCAAAAAGGCAATATTGTAGAAACTGCCAAACCGGTGAAAGGAGCACTGCTGGACCATAAACCAATGTATGATAGCGGCAAAATTGTCGAATGGCATTGGACTATCCGCATGGATGACGCAGCAGCTATTGGGATTGTGCCTTTGATTCATCATTATTTGGCGTATTTGAATCTTCCAGCCTGGTACAATTTTTTGATCATTGAGCGAGTGGCTCTCGGCGCAGAGTCTTACGCGCTTTGATCGTCAATTAGTGTTGGTTGTCATCAATTGTCATTAATTATGATTAATTATAATTAATGACAATTGATGATTAATCAGGACCGGTTGGGTCCGTGATCCGGCGGCGTTACTTGCTGTATTTGAAAGTATAATTGCCGGCAGAAAAGATATCGCCATCAGAAAGATGTTTTTCTGTACGCGCGACATGGTACTTGAAATTGCGTTTTGTTTTTGCTTTCCATTTAATTTTGGGAACAATGTTGCCATCCGCTGAGGCCGCGAAAATATATATTGGTTCCCGAGAGCTGAAGTCATTGATTTCCAGTTCAGCGTTTTTGCCGCGTCGGCCAATGAGGATTTTGTTGGTATGCAATTCGGATAAACTGAAAACATGTGTTTCTGGTTTATAATCTTCCGTTTTCCAATACGCCAAATATCCTTCCAGTATCAGGTTTTTTTTGCGCCAGTACAAGATGCCCAAAATGATCAATGCAATCAGAATATACAAAACAAAGGCTACAGGATGCGTCAATAAGCAATAAAAACAAGTCCTTTTTTTGTCTTCTTCTTTTTGGATGCCTTGATTGACGTCTTTATCGATTTGGGTGATTACTTTTTCCAAATCCTTTTGTTCATTTTTTTTGTCTTTTGCTGTGTCTTTTTTGTTTTCTTTCTTTTTTGCTATGTCCACTTTGTGATATTTGGTTTTGGGGGCCACTTGGGTCAATTCTTTGGCAAGCCGTTTGTCAACGGTTCCCAAAGCAATGTAATGCACAAACCAGTCTTGAATATTGTTTTGCGGATTTTTTTCTGTGTATTTTTTTAGGTCAATGCGTCTTTTGCCTCCCGGCGGATTGTCTTTGCCGTCTGACAATACCACAGCGGAAAAATAATGATTTGGATATTGAGCGCGTATATCCGCAGACATATCCACCAAATATTTCAAAGCCAGGGAAGTGTACGTAGCCTGTCCGTCCGCTTTGAAACCGCGTAAAATGCTTAGAATCGGTTCTTTGGAATCATCAGATTTAATTTTTATCGGCGGATAGACATTGGCTTTTTTTGCAAAGGTAATAATCTGAACAATGTCATTGGGCCGCAGGGGCTGAATAAACTTTTCTATGGCGTTTTTTACTTCAGGAAAAATATCTTTCGGCAGGCTCATGCTGGATGAAGTATCGATAACCAATAGTAAATATTTGGACGCTTGTCTTTGCGGTTCTTTGTTTTCCTTTTTATCATCGCCTCCGCAGGAAGACGCGGCCAAAAGAAAAACCATTAATAAAACTAAAAAAGCTTTTTGATGGATTTTGCGCTCCAAAAACTGTCTAAATAGATGAAAATGTTTGTTATCATTGGAAAAAAATAAATATTGTCCCATAAAGGCTTCCTTTTTACGTTGTGTTATAGAAATAACATCACTGTTTGCTTGATAAACAAAGGATAAAATATACCATTTTAGGTGTCAAGGTTTTCTTTTTCAATTTGGATTTTTCTGCCGTCTATGTACACTGCTACGGGCCAACCGGTTAATGTTAAGCCCTGGTAAGGAGTCCAGCCGCATTTGCTTTTGCTTATTTGATCGGAAACAATTTTTTTTTGCTGCGGATCCCAGATAACAAAATCTGCTTTTTTACCCACTGAAATGCTTCCTCGATCTGTTAAACTAAAAATTTTTGCCGCATTACCGGCGCACAATTGCTCCATTCGTTCCAGGCTTATTTGGTGTTTATTTTGCAGTGTTGCCATCAGGGGTAAAAAAAATTCTACGCTTGGCAGGCCGCTCGGTGATTGGGGATAAGGCATTTCTTTTTCCTGTATCAGGTGAGGCGCGTGGTCTGTGCCGATGGTATCGATCTGATCCAGGCCGTCATCTGCTAGAGCGAGCTTGCTTTGTAAAAATTCACAGTCTTTTTTGCTGCGTAGCGGCGGATTGACCTGGTAGTATGCGTTGCCGCGTCCGGTTGTGTTTTGCAGCAATGAATCATCCAGTATTAAATGGTGCGGAGTGACTTCAATTGTGGCGGGGATATTTTGCTTTTTTGCCTGCACAATGGTTTCAAAAGCTTTTTGACAAGATACATGGCAAAAATGAATTTTTGCCATGTATCTTGCAGCATATTCCAGTGCTTCGCAGACTGCCAAGTATTCTGCTTCAGGATCACGAATCAGGCCGTGGTTGTGTACTGCAAGTGGATATTTTTTGCGGTTATCAGCAATCCGATTGTCATCTTCCGCGTGAATCATTAAAACCA
>CAZCVM010000474.1:0-2560 GCA_964501965.1 uncultured Leptospiraceae bacterium
ATATTGTCATTTTCATAGGCTGCGCATCCATTCAGGACGTAACTGTACTGTTTCCGGTTCCCAAATCGCTTTGTCCAATAGGGCCAACAACTTTTCTTTGTCCTTGTCCAGATTGCCTTTCAGTGCTAAATAATTGGAAGCATGGTCACTGCGAAACACTGTTTGCTTCAAATGCAAATGTTCCAAAAACAAGCGCATTTCTTGAAACAATTGTTTTTGATTCAAAGGAATAAAATCTGTCCCAAAGTTTTTGGTAAACCGAGTGTCTCCCATAGGAAAGGATACAACCAATGTGGATAAAAATTCGGGTTGGGTTTCATTGACAACATAAGCCGAATTTTTCGCGTGTTGCGAGCTAAACGTGCTTCCACCAAGGCCATTCAAAATCATGACAGAACTTTTTATGCCTGCTTTTTTCAAACGCTGGAGTGCCAGAATAGTGCTTTTTTGGGTCTCGCCTTTCTTTACCCGCTGCAAAATCTCATCATCGCCGGATTCAATTCCCAAATACACCAAACCCAGTCCAGCCTTGGCAAGGTCCGCCAATTCCAAATCACTTTTGGCAGCAATATTGCGTGGCAACACATAACTTGAGACCCTGCGCAATCTGGGAAAATATTGCGCTAAAGCTTGCAAAATCTGCAATAAATCCTTTGTTCCCAGGCTTAGCGCGTCTCCGTCTGCTAAAAACACTTTTGTGACTTGAGGATAAAACTCGCTCGCTTTATTGATTTCTTCTATTATATCAGCATTATGCCGTTTGTAGTATTTTTTACTCGTATACATTTCGCAAAAAGTACATCGATTCCAGGAGCAACCGATTGTCACTTGAAAAATCATAGAAAGGCCTTCGCTGGGAGGCCGAAACAAGGGTTCTATGTATTTGGGGGAATAATATATCATTACAAAATTTAAAATATTCTTTAAACAGTTATTTAAAAAGATGGAAAATTATCGCATAAATTTCGATGTCAGCTTTTTTCAAATAAAAATTTTTTCCCTAATTTCTTTTACTACCTTATAAACAAAGGTTCCAGGATTCTCTGGCCAACGAATACTTTGATTATTATCCATTTTTTCTGCTCGAATAATTGCCTCGCCAATACCATTTCTAAAAACATCAATATTAATATTTGCTTCATTATAGCTTCCTAAATGATCCTTTAATTTTGATTCACACTCTTTACAAGTCATAGAAGTTATCACTTCTGTTATATGCAATAAAAGCCATAGTTCAAAGCAAGGATTGCTTACAGCTAGCTTAGCTTTTTTTTTGCCGAGAAGTTAAGCCCATTTAATTATTCTGCCATCAAGCTTTCTACGTTTCCCAAAAAAGGAATAGCTCCAAATCGACCATTCAAATATCCATTTTCATAATTCAAACCCTCATTAATTTTATATTCAGCTAAACTGGTCAAATGACTAGCACCTTCAATATCCTTTTCAATAAAACATATTTCATCTTTTCTTAATAAATTTCGATCTAAAAGGTTGGTGTCATGAGTGGTCATAATGATTTGTCCTTTAGCCTTATTATTTATAGCTGATTTTAAACAGGTTTCAATAAATAATTTTGAAAGATGAGTATGCAAGCTTCTGTCCAATTCATCTATTATATAAACCCTGTTATGATGAACTATATCAGTTAATATTGGAGCCAAGTCCATTAATCTTCGGGTTCCATCAGATTCTTTTCCAATATCAAATAAAATATTAGATCCATCCGTTTTTCGATGTTGTGATTTTAATTTAATGAATGATGCTTTTTGATTTTTAGTGGAATCTCCTTTTGAAATGTCAATTGTTGAGCTGGCTGTTTGAAGTAAAATTTGCCTATTTGTTTTATCATTTAAGTCTTCTAATATTCTTTCTCTAAGTTGGACTGGAATTTCTTGCAAATGCTTTTTGCTGTCAAATTCTTCCGTTTCACAAATTAATTTTTCTATACCAGTTCCCGCTACATTTAGAAATTTTGACATATATTCTATAAAATTTTTATCTTGATGTGTTCTCATAACTAAAGATTTGTATCTAGCATCTGGATAAACAATATATAAAGATTCAGTGAACCAATGAATAACTGGTTTTAAAATTTCAATATTTTTGTCAATAGCCTCAGTTAAAAATAATTGATTCGGTCGAGTACCTTTTTCAACATATTTTAAAAATTCACGACCCCCAGCATCTGCAATTAGTTTAGGACCTGGTTCGACAATTACCGAATTATCTTTTTGAGTAATTCTTTCAAAAATTTTTGATTCTTGCGAAGAAAAATATGCAAATAGCCATTCTTCTTCTATGATGGAAATGGATGCAGAAAATCCATAAGTGTATAGAACGTCATTATACTTAAAAATAATTTCAAATCGGCTACAGTCATTATTATATTGGTTATCCAATAAATGAGGTTCAACTCCTGTCAGTTTTCTAGAACGAGTACCCTCTAGTATTAGATGTTGCATAAAACCAAGAGCTTTAACTAGGTTTGATTTTCCACTTGCATTAGCACCATAAATTGTTAAAATTGGTAGGGTCGCTATTTTTTTCCCATTTTCATCCT
>CAZCVM010000475.1:0-2535 GCA_964501965.1 uncultured Leptospiraceae bacterium
GTCCATGGACAATAGCCATTTTTTTGCCTGGTATGGATTTTTTTGTAAATGTTGGAAAGGTCAATCCTTTTTGCTGGATGTAGGGACTTTGGGGTCCTTTGGAGTCATAAAGTAAGTAAAACGCCCCACCGGCGAGACCCGCTGACGCCCCAGCTAAAACCGTTCTTTGCAAAAATTCACGGCGGCTGACTTGATTATCTTTGTTATTGCTTTTCAATTTATTACCTCTGTTGTTATTCCCGTTGTTTTTCCTGTTATGACGCGATATTATTTTTGAGCATGTTTGATAAGACTGGCCCGCAGTTTGCCGGCCAATTGTTCAGCCAGGTGTTCGTTGTCCGCTTCATGTACGCCCGCGACAAAAGAATCCCACACAAAAACAGCGCGAACGGATCCTAAATAAGAAATCAATGTAAGGCGAGGTATGTCGCTTTTTTGCGGCAATTTTGTACCACCGTCCTGGATTAAATATTGTGTGAATTTGTTTGACAGTTTTTTTGCTTCATTGGCATTTTTTCTTTGACTGAAAAAAACAGTGGTGCTTGATTTTTGATCAGGATTTTTGTATTTTGCCGTAAAGATATGATCCATTTCTTTGATACCAAAAGCGTTTTTTTGATAAATAGTCTGGCTATGCGGGATCAGATGATTGTTGTTGATCCATTGCAATTGAGATATTTTTTTTGGTCTTTGCATGGCAGCAGCTATTTTTTCGCCCATATCAGTCAAAGCTTTGGTAAGAATCGGATCTTTTTTGGCTGCAATGATTTCCAGATAAAGACCGTCCCACACTGCAAATAAAGCGTTGTCGGTCAGATACGCGTAGCCTTTTTGTTCGATGGGCTCAAATGGTCGAGCAGATGCCCGTCTTTGTTGACTATAAACAGTATATGCATTGACCACATTCGTCATATTGTATATATACAATTCCAGCCACATTTTTTTGTTTTTGGGATGTATATAGCGCTGAGTAGTTAATCCGCGAAAGCCGTTTTCCAGATACATAGGAGCTTTGCCATTGATTTTTTCAAATAGGCTTTGATTGTCATAATCTTTTTTTTTCGCGAAAAGCTGAAAATTTTTTGGAACAAAATCTTTCATTTTGATTTGCTGGATCAATCGGTCCGTGCCGGAATTTTTCAAGGTGGTGGATTTTATAATGCCATAGGCTTTCAGATCAAAATTATTTTGTTTCCATAATATAGCTCCGCTGATTGCAATTAAGCAGGCCAAAATAAAAATACTGGTAATATTTTGGGTTTTAGATACCGGAGGATACTTTTTTCTTTTTTGTTGTTGCCACATTGAATAATTACCTTAGATTGAAGATATAATAAAATAAATCATTTTTTATTTTAATAAAATATAGTTATTTTAATGAAAAAATCAAGTATTTTTTTGGTCATGCGATTCCAATAAGGCCATGATTATAATCATAGACAGAAAATGATGATCCATTGTTTTCGCAGGGGATAAAAAATGGACTTTTTGAAATTATTTTTTGAACAAACAGTGCTTTTATTCAATGAAATGGCACCTTATTTATTGCTGGGATTTCTCATTGCAGGTATACTGCATGTTGCGATAAAAAAGCAAAGAATATCTCGATGGCTGGGTAAAGACAATTTCCCATCTGTTTTTTTTGCGTCACTTTTGGGGATTCCATTGCCGCTTTGTTCTTGTGGAGTAATCCCGACCGGTATTTCTTTTTATAACAATGGTGCTTCGCGCGGAGCCACAGTTTCTTTTTTGATTTCTACGCCGCAAACAGACGCGCTTTTGGGCGGGCCATTTGCCTTGATACGGCCTATTGTTTCTTTGGTCACCGGTCTAACGGGCGGGGCCATTGTAAATTTTTTTACCAAAAAGGAAAAGAAACGAGTTGATGCTGATTTTCAAACACGGGATGATTTGTCTGAAAAGAGAAATAAAATATTGCTAATTTTTCAATACGCTTTTGTTGATTTTTTGCAGGATATCGCGGATTGGCTGCTTTTGGGTATTGTGATTGCCGCTTTGTTCGCAGTACTGATACCGGCAGATTTTTTTGGAATGTATCTGACAAATCCTTATCTAAGTATGATTGCGGTTTTGCTGGCTTCTATACCTTTATATGTGTGTGCGACCGGTTCGATACCCATTGCAGCTGTATTGATGATGAAAGGTCTTTCTCCAGGTGCTGCCATGGTTTTGCTCATGGCAGGGCCGGCAACCAATGCCGCCACATTATCCGTAGTGGGCAAAGTATTGGGAAAAAAAGTGTTGGCTTTGTATGTTTTTTCTATTGTCAGCGGCGCGCTTTTTTTTGGTATTTTGGTCAATGAATTTTTACCCCAAGAATGGTTTTCTCTGGCAGGTCATACCTTGAGTCATGCCAAGGATATGCATTCAGGTCATGGGATGGAAGCAGTTAAAATTATTTCCGGTATTATTTTGTTCTTGTTGATCGTGAATGCTTATATCCAAAAATATCTAAAAAAGAATAAACATAGTCAGAAGGCTCAGGATAGTTCATGTTGTGCTGGCAACACGGAT
>CAZCVM010000476.1:0-2533 GCA_964501965.1 uncultured Leptospiraceae bacterium
GGCGCACGGCCAAAAATAAGCCGATAATACCCAGCAGGCGCGTATGTCGGCGGTACATATTTTGGTATTGGGTCATGTCCCAAATCCTTCAGCAATTTGGAATACAGTTCCACTTTGCCGGAGGCGGTTTTGAATTTCATGGGCGGTCTTTTATAAGGTCTTGTCAAAACGCCGCCTTTTTGATTGATATCTTTAATGGAGGATCCGATCTGTTTGAGCTGATCTTCAATGACTTCCTTGAAATCTTCATACAAGAAAATTTCGCCCAATCCCAGCTTTTTGGCCAATTCTTTGGCCATCCACCAACTTGGTCTGCTGTTGTATAATGGCGGCACTACAGGTTGACGAATGGCCACAAACGGCTCACGCCAAGAAGCATTGCTCAACACATCGTATCTTTCCAGATAGGTTGTATCAGGAAGCACTACATCCGCATAACCAGTAACCTCAGCGGGTAAAGTGTCAATCGCAACCAGCAAATCCAAATTTGCCGCTGCATCTTCAAACAATTTTACATCTGGCACAGTATACGGAATATTGGTTCCATATATGACCATTCCTTTGATAAATGACTTTTCTTTTTGTTTGGAATCATACCGTCCAGGAATACATGCAGCCAGCATATCCTGAACCGGCATATCAATCGCAAACGGATAGCGCATGGTTTGATCAAACGCAGCTTTTGATTTGTGTTTTTTGGGTGCTTTGCTATAAGCAGGAACCTTGTATTTATCCGGTAAAAATATACCATCATCTCTACCCCAGTTACCCAAAAGAGCATTCAAAATCGCCATGGATCTTGCCCGTTGTGTATCATCACCATACCAGGAAAAATGCCTTCCTGGAAAAACCATAGAATGCGGGTTTGCCCGGCCCAGCTCACGCGCTGTTTTATAAATGATGTCAGCGGGAATACCCGTATACGGACTGGCCCATTCTGGGGTCATATCTTTGACATGCGCCTTGAGCTCTTCAAAACCGATCGTATATTTGTCCACAAATTCTTTATTGAAAAGGTTTTCATAAACTATGACATGGGTCCAGGCCAAAAGCAAAGCTACATCACTGCCAGGCTTTACCGGCAACCAATACTTTGCTTTGCCAGCTGTGGTCGAATACCTTGGGTCCACGACAATATTTTTCGCGCCCTTTTTCAAACCTGTTGTATAATCCTGAACAGTGATATTGTGCATATTCTCGCCCAAATGGCCGCCGATAAAAGCTACCACTTTCATATCCTGCATGGACAACCGCTCCGGCGAACCCACCGAATCCCCATAGGTCAATACCCAACCAATGTCCCTGGGTCCGCGACATTGAGAAAAAGAAGGATGACCCTCAGTTTTGGAACCTATGGCATGCCACAATTGGATCCAGGGAGCAGCACCTTTACCGTGCTTTATTAATCCCATGGACTCTGGCCCATGTTTTTTGATAATGGTATTCATTTTGTCGGCAATATAATCCAAAGCTTCATCCCAGGTGACAGCTTTGTAACGTTCTACACCCATAAACTTGGTACGAATCAAAGGAGTGCGCAGCCTGTCTGGATCATACAATTGTCCCAATCCAGCTGTACCCCTGGGACACAACATACCGCGTGCCAATGGATGTTTTTTGTTGCCCTCAATTTTTACGGCTTTGCCGTTTTTGACGGTAACATTAATACCGCATGTCATAAAACATACTTCGCAATAAGACGGTATCACTTGTTCGCCATTTTTTTCTTGAACGCCGTCAACTTTAAGATTGGCCACAGCTTCTGCTTTTTTGCCATGGAATAATTCTTTTCCCACTGAAGCAGCAACAGCCCCGCCAATAATCGAAGTTTTTGAAATATCAATAAACTTCCTTCTGGTTATTTTTTCTTTGCCCATGGTTATTTTCTCCGATTTCTTTTTGTCCGTTTTGCCGAAAACAGCAAAAATACAAACATATTGAAAATATAACGAAAACTGAATGTAACTTTAGAAATTCATTAAATGCGCAAGCTACAAAGCCAAAATTTAATAAGAGATTTCTTCGTCAAATGGATTATTGAAAAAAAATGAAAAAAGCACAAAAACCTTAGTCGTTAAATTGATTGCTTTTTTCGGAAACAATGTCCCGCAACACTTTTTCCATGATATCCATGGCTTCCAAAATTTTTTGGTCCGTTACCTCATAAAAAATATTGTTTCCTTTTCGCGTATCCAAAATAGCCCCGGACCTTTTTAACAAAGAAACATGCTGCGACAGATTGGCCGGCGAAATTTGCAACATTTCACATAGTTCACCGGCCTGGCGAGGCCCATGACGCAAAAGCTGGAGAATTTGCAACCGTTTTTCATGGCCAAACAATTTGCAAAACTCAGATTGGTTCTTGTACTTATGACTCAGAATCTCCTTTTGAATTTGCGAATTGGCTTGATCATCCTTGTTTTCGTTTTGTTCCCTAGATTCCCTGTCATGCAAAGCTTTGTCATCTATACTTTCCAATGTCTTTTCCTACTACATTTCTTAAGAATTTTCTAATATAGTTAAACACCTAAAA
>CAZCVM010000477.1:0-2521 GCA_964501965.1 uncultured Leptospiraceae bacterium
CGAGCTTCAGCTCGTCAATGGGTAAAAAACTGTCCCGGATGCTGGGCTGAATGTGAATCTTTGCCCAATGGAATTTATACAATGAATATTTTGCCCTATATTTGGCCACAAAAAATTTTGAAATAAAATTATAATTATTGAAATAGGTTTCTCAAGTGTCAGATGAATTGATCGCTATGGTCATTGGTATTGCAGGAACTTTTTTATTCCATTTATCCAAAGGCATGCAAAAGCATAATGTTCAGGCTTTGAATAGTGTTTCTTTGGCTCTAAAAAAAAGAGATAAACAAGTACTTAAGCAAGTTGATCGCAGGCAGTTATTATTGTATATACTGGCTGTGGTTATGAATGCCGTCTTGCCTGTTGGTGTTTGGATTGCCAGTGCCTTTGCGCCGCCTTCCTATTTTACGTCAATGTTTGGACTTGGTCTTATTGTGCTCATGTTTTATTCTGCGCATATCATTAAGGAAAAAATACATGCTTTAGAGTACTGGGGTACATTTTTCATTGTGATGGGTACAATTTTTTTAGGGTTAGAAAGCATATATCGGCCCAAAACAAATATGGGAAATATTCAACGTGAATTACTTTGGTTTTTTATTATTGTGTATTTTTTTATTATATTTATTTTAATGATTTTTGCACGAAAAAAGAATACGCCAGCAATGATTGGTTTTGCGTTTGGATTATTCACCGGTATGTGTGCGGCTTTGGACCCTGTGTTCAAAAGCATTGGGCAGAATTTAGGCATTCAAGGGCAATTCTTACCTTCTTCACTGGTGGGGTGGATTATTTTTTCATTAAGCTTCCTTGCGGGGATTTTATCTTTTATAGTTACGCAATGGGCTTTTGCTATTGGCGCGCGCGCGTCTGTGCTGGTGCCTATACATAATAGTCTTATGATTGGGTTGCCTATCATTTTGCAGGGAATTGCTTTGCCTGGTTTTGATTTTACGCGGATCACTGGTCTGGGGCTTATCTTAACTTTGACAGGTATTTTCCTGATACAATGGCAAATGGAAGAAGTCAGTTCTGGTTAAAATTGAATTTATTTGTTTTTTTTAACAGGGTTCTCATAATTCTATTATATTTTTGCTTAAATTTCAGATTTTACATTTAGAAATCAAAAAGGAATTGTTAGGATGCGGATACTTGTCACTGGTGCGGCTGGTTTTATCGGATACCATGTTGTAAATAAATTGGCTGATAAATTTACTAAAAAGCAAAAGAAAAATAAAAACAAAGAATATGAAATTGTTGGTTTAGACAGTATCAATTCTTATTATGATCCAGAATTGAAAGTGGCACGTTTGCGCCAATTAGGGTTTTCTGGAAAAAAGTTTTTGGGAAACAAAAAATATAATAGTAAAAAATGCAATTTTTTGTCATTCTATAAAACAAGCCTTGAAGATCAATTCACTTTGGAACGAATATTCAGAAATAAGAAATTTGATGTAGTTTGCCATTTAGCTGCTCAAGCTGGAGTACGATACAGTATGGAAAATCCTAATGCTTATGTCCAAAGCAATATTGTGGGTTTTCAAAATATTTTAGAAGCATGCCGCAAGTATAAAGTGAATCATCTTGTTTATGCAAGCAGTTCTTCCGTTTATGGCAATTCTGATCAAATTCCTTTTTCAGTGCAGCAAAATGTTGATCATCCGGTGAGCGTTTATGCCGCAAGCAAAAAGTCAAATGAACTCTGGGCTCACGTTTATAGCCATTTATACAAATTGAAAACCACAGGTTTAAGATTTTTTACTGTGTACGGTCCTTGGGGTAGACCGGACATGGCCTATTTTAGTTTTACGCAAAAAATTCTTGCAGGACATCCTATTCAAGTTTTCAACCATGGAAATTTATCAAGAGATTTTACCTATATTGATGATATTGTTTCAGGTATTCTTAAAGTTATACAAAAGAAGAAGAAAAATCGAGACCTTTACAAAGTCTATAATATTGGTAATACTCAGCCAGTGAATTTGTTGGAATTTATTCGCATTTTGGAAAAAGATTTGGGTTTGGAAGCTAAAAAACAGTGGTTGGACATGCAGCCAGGTGATGTGGAACGAACTTGGGCGGATGTGGAAGATATTGCGGCAGATTATAAATATAAACCCAAAATTTCGCTTGCTCAAGGCATCCGTCGTTTTGTAAAATGGTATATCTCATACTATAATATTGATTCCTCTCAATATATTTCAAAGACTATGGTTAAATAGGAATTCCAAATTCATTAGTGCGGCAATGCTTATTTCAGTGATTTATTTCCTGAAAAAAAAAAGAACGGGAAATATGATAAGAATTTTCGCTTGACAAGGAATCAGGAAGCCTTGATTAATAGAAATCCTGATAGGAAATATATCCTACGTTGATCCGCAAACCAAATTTGTGCAACATAAAAATTTGATAAAAAAATTGAAAGAACTTTTGAAAATAAATCAATAAAATCTTTGCGGAGCTATTCATGAAAAAGATTCCTTATGGCATTGCCAATTTTGAAAAAATCAAAGAAAATAAT
>CAZCVM010000478.1:0-2513 GCA_964501965.1 uncultured Leptospiraceae bacterium
CGCGATTGATTGCCACGCTGAGGGCCCGCCGGAAATCCGCCTCGTTCAGGAATTGATTTTTCCAGCGGCTTATCGGATCCACCGGGTCCACCCGCCGGTTGAGATTGGGGTAGAGAAGGAGTGACGAGCTGTTGGCATTGAGCCAGAAACGGATCCGGTAATCACCACGTTCACGGTTGGCTGCATAGAGGGGATAATCACGAAAACCACGGTCCTGTTTGATGTAGGTAATATCCCCGTTGGCCGCATCAATCGGAATCAACTCGGGGCGCTTCACCTGATAGACCAGGCGGTCGATGTAAGGCAACTGGTTCCCTTCCGCATCGACCATCCAGTAGTAGGGATTGCGCACCATGGTAAACGGTGCCGAACCCGGGAATGAGCGTAAAACCCATGGCCCCAGGTGAGGCTGCTCCGCATTCCAAAGGACCGTGGTATCGACGATCTTGCGGTAGAGCTCGCGGGGATTTGGCACACTCAGTTCCCGCATCGTCCGCTCAATAAATTCCGGATCCCCCAGTTTCGGGTGGTATCGGGACCGGTAGTGGCGCGGGGCATCCACCAGTCTCCATCCGGTAAAGTTCGCCATCAGCGGAAGGAACACCGGATTCGGATGCGGAAACGAGAACCGGAAGGTATAGCGGTCCAGCTTCTCAAAGACCGCCTCCTCGCCACGAATGGTAAATGGCGGGGGAAGCCCTCCTCCGTAGGGACCGACATCCGTATCCTTGAATTCGTAGTTCCACGCATATTCGATGTCGTCGGCGGTGAACGGGTGCCCGTCCGACCAGCGTACGCCTGTCCGTAGGTGAAAGGTGAAAACCCGGTAGTCTTCAGAGACCTCGTAAGACTTCGCGAGAAAGGGCTCTGGTTCGTCTGCCAGCGGAGACATGCGAACCAACGATACTGCAGTTTTTGAAGCACTGATCCATTTAAAGTGGTTGTCCGAGGTGATTCCTGATGTCCAGGTCCCCCCATATTGCCCAATCCCGTCCGGTCCGAAAGCAACTCCTGGCTCCGGCCCCACCCGCTCTTCCACCGGTGGCAGTTTGCCCTCCTCAACCAGCGACGCCAGCAGCGGGGATTCACCACGGGGATACCAGGCAGCTGATTCACCCTCCGCGTAATCGACTTCGCGCATGTTGCGCGGCGGATCCTCCAGTGCCGCTTTGATCCGCGTTTCCACGTCCCGTGCGGCAAGCTCCTCCGCAATCGCCACGGGCTCGGATGTCGGGAAGGCAGTATCCATCCCACCGCGGAAAAACAGCGCAAGTAATCCAAAAAATACCGAAACCACGGCAGCAACAGCCAGTGCCTTGGCTAGGACAACGAAGAAAGCGAGGAGGTTTTTGTGCAGACGCGGCGACATGTGCCGGGTTGGGGATTTATACAAGAGTTGAGCCTAGAATTACTGCACGCAAGCTGGAAGAAATTCCAATCGACCTTGCTTCCTTTATGGTGCACCACGTTGCAAGACGGCGGTCATCCTGCGTTCAAAAACCTCAGCGCTTTTCCACCGAGTGGCATGGACGCAACGTGTTGCGGCCATTCCTCGGTGATTTGGAAGATGGGCGGCTATCTACTCACGCAATGAACCTATCCGGAGAAGTATTTTTAACGGTGCTCAATGGAATGGCGGGCAAAGAGATCGAGCCTGCCTTGGACAAACATCTCGACTGGGGCATCACCCGCCTCGATTTGAAGGAGCAGCTGTTTGGCAAGCTCATCCAAGATCTCGACGAGGCGGAAGCTCTGCGTCTGAAGGATCTGGTTGATCAGCGGGGGATGAAGGTCGATTGCCTGTCCTCCACCATTTTCGCCATGCACGTCGAGGATGGGGAGCCCGCCTTTCGCGAGCGCTACGAACCGGCTCTGGAACGCCTGTTGAAAACAGCGGAGATCCTCGAAGCGAGGACGGTGCGCCTTCTCGACGCCCAGACCTACAAGCGCGGTGAATTATTGAATGTCATGCCCTACCTGAAGGCTGAGCACAGCTGGATCTTCGACCTCTACCGCGAGGCGATCGATCGGTTTTCTGAGAAAGGCTTTCCGGTCGTGATCGAGAACGAAATCCACCACTGCATTTTTTCCTCGGTCGAAGAGATCGTTGATTTCTTCACCCACCTCGACCGGCGCGGCAAAGTCAGCATGATCTGGGATATTCAGAACCTCTGGGAGACGGGCACCTTCCCGAGCCTTGCCGTTTATGAAATCCTCAAGCCCTGGATCGGTGCCGTGCACGTGAAGGGAGGTTACACCAATCTCCCCGGCAGCAGGATGACAGCGGCATCCTCGCTTCGTGATGCGAGCTGGCCGGTCCTCGATATTTGCCGGACCGTCGTCGCCGACGGGGTCTCACCCGTCCTCTGTCTCAATCCCTCACATGGCATCCGTCCTCCCGGTTGGAGCTACGATCCCCGCACCGACCTGGACTACCTTCGCGAAAACCTCAACGTCATCCCATGAGCTACCAAAGAGAATTTGAAAAACGACTGCGCATCGGCGTGGTCGGC